>JBDKJC010000517.1:0-3700 GCA_039796815.1 Cyanobacteriota bacterium
CCAGAGAGAAAGCTGAGTTAATCGACGCTGCTGAAGTTTGGCAAGAGCAAGCTTAGATTGTAGCTGTGGCGGAGGAAATGCACTCATGAGAAAAAAACCATAGTTGAAAACAGCACTGGGGTAATCTTTGAGGATTGAGCTAAGATATTAATGGTTTAATTAATTTAATTAGCAATTATATTAACTGCTACATATAAAATATGCTAGTAAGCTAAGTTGAGGAAGGTCGCAGTTGGGGATCGCTAATAGCTATTATCGTTAGCTAAAAATTATTAAATGTAAATTCAAATGTAGATTCAAAATGCGATCGCGTAAATTCTAGTTGCTTCCTAATTAGTGATGTATCCCAAATTTACCAACGCTCAGGCATATGCGAATAGAAAGCCCTATCATTATTATGGCAGGAAACCTAATCAAAACTCTTAGTGTACTTGTGGTAGATTAGACTTCTAATGAATAACATTTTTGGTCACACTATTATCTCTGTTAACGTTTAGATTGGGCTTCGCCGTTTAAAGAGTAATTTTGGCTACATTTATTATATTTTTGAACGTATGGTAATGACAAAAAAAGGACTGGTTTTGGGAACTACGGCGGTAGCTCTATCGACAGTAGCAGTTACTGGTGCAGGAATTCATTTGTCTCAAAGTCAAGCTTTGATTCAGAGTGGGCCGAAAGAGACAATTGATGAAGTATGGCAAATTATTAATCATCAGTATGTCGATACGACTTTTAATAATACTGACTGGTCAAAAGTTAGACAACAATATATCAAAAATGCTTCTTACAAAGGTCAGGAAGACGCTTATAAAGCAATTCGTGAAATGTTGGGTAAGCTTGGGGATCCTTATACCCGCTTTATGAATCCTGAAGAGTTTAAAAATATGCAAATTGATACTTCAGGAGAATTAGTTGGAGTAGGTATTCAAATCTCCGCCGATAAAAAAACAAATAGACTAGTGGTAATCTCGCCCATTGAGGATACTCCAGCTGCTGAAGCGGGAATTCTCGCTCAGGATTTAATCATCCAGATTGATGGCACTGATACCAAGGGGATGGATGTCAATGATGCCGTGGAGAAAATTCGAGGAGAGCAAGGCAGCCAGGTGACCTTAACGATTGAGCGCAATGGCAAGCAGAAGGATTATGACATTACCCGTGAAAAAATTGAAATCCATCCTGTTAAAGCGAGTCTTAAGGATACAGAATTAGGTAAAGTTGGCTATATTCGCCTCACCACCTTTAACGAATATGCTGCCAGAGATATGCAGAAGGCAATTAAAGAGCAAGAACAGGCAAATGTAGCTGGTTATATTTTAGATTTGCGTTTTAATCCTGGTGGTTTGCTTTATTCCAGTATCGATATTGCGCGGATGTGGATTAATCAAGGGACGATTGTTTCCACGGTAGATCGCCAGGGAATTAGCGATCGCGAATCGGCGACCAACAAAGCCTTAACTGATAAGCCGTTAGTGGTTTTAGTTAATGATGGTTCGGCTAGTGCCAGTGAAATTCTCTCAGGAGCGCTTAGAGACCATGAACGTGCAACATTGTTAGGTACAAAAACTTTTGGCAAAGGTTTAGTTCAGTCGGTACGTCCTTTAGGTGATGGTTCAGGGTTGGCAGTAACAATCGCCAAATATCTTACTCCTAATGGTACAGACATTAATAAACATGGAATTGTCCCTGATGTGGTGGTTAAGTTAAATCCAGCTCAGTTACAGAAACTCTATGGTGGCGATCTCTTTGGTACTAAGGAAGATTTACAGTTTGTTAAAGCACTTGATGTTTTAAATAACAATATTCAGGCACAAAAATCAGCTGAACCTCAAGCCGTTAAATAAAATAACTAGGTAATTTAATTATTTAATTTTAGTATCCAAACTACTCAGGCTGGCATTTCCCCGCTCGAATTAGACCAATCTTTTTGGCGATCGCTTCTTGTTCGCTACTATATGAACCCCATTGTTGTTGCTCTGGGGTGTTTGTCTGTTGACGCTCAAACTTCGTTATTTGGCAAGTTCCATCTTCCTGTTTGATTACGTACCAAAATTGTTGTACTGTACTCATTTTTTACCATTCAATAGTGATTAAAAAAGGGGCTTTTAAATTGCCCCTAATTCTGATATTTTAGATCGTCAATACTATTCTGAGTCGCTACCGCCAGGATTACGAGAAGGATCGCTGGAGAGAAAACCAAAAATAAATAGTCCGATAAAGAAAAATACGGTAATGTATACCACAATCTTGAGAGTAGCCATGTTAATTTGCTCCTGATAAATCTAAATAAATGGACAAAAATATTAACGGATGTTCATGTTTCAAAATTTAGCCCAGCAACTGAAAACGTTATGGGTCGTAGTCCACCTTAGCTCACAGCAAAACGTAAACGAACAAAAATTTATTGAAACAAATATTACGTAATTACTAAATCATACCCGATCGCTATACTTTAATTCGATTTTTCTTCGGGATTGCACAATGAACAGTCCTAAAGGATAAGCTTCGCAAATGAGCAGTGAGCAATGAGCAATGAGCAGTGAACAGTGAACAGTGAACAGTGAGCAGTGAACAGTGAGCAACTACATCTACTTAGAAAAAGATATTGTAATTATGGAATAAGCTCGGGACCTCGGTGCGGCTTGACCGTGAACCCAAGTATTTCCGTGCATCAATTGTTCAATGTTAAATGATCGTTGCTAATTGATAAGCTCTAGGCTTTAAGCTATTAAATATCAATTCTTATTTTGTGACCATACTTTCAACTCTAGGTAATAGTAATCTACATGGCGGATCGATCACTGCAACTACTGCGAACTCCTTTATATCAACTAGCTCACGAGCAAACAGCAAGATTTACAGCTTTTTCGGGTTGGGAAATGCCTGTACAGTTCTCAGGATTGAAGCTAGAACATCAGGCAGTCCGTTCTCAAGCAGGAATGTTTGATATTTCTCACATGGGTAAATTTACCTTTGTGGGCGATCGCTTAGTTGATACTTGGCAAACTTTAGTGCCTTCTGATTTAAGCCGTCTCCAGCCTGGTCAAGCGATGTATACAGTGTTGCTCAATCCTCAAGGAGGAATCATTGATGACATTATTTTTTACTATCAAGGAATTAAAGGAACTCAGCAGCAAGCAGTGGTGATTGTTAATGCAGGGACAACAGATAAAGATAAAGCTTGGATTTTAAGTCACCTAGAAGATAGTTCCGTGAAAATGCAGGATCTTTCTCAGTCACAGGCATTAATCGCCCTCCAAGGACCCAAAGCTGCCCAGATTCTTCAGGCAATGACTACCGAAGATCTTACTTCTCTGACGGCATTCGATCACCGTACCGTAATCCTAAATCGCTTATCTAATAATCCATCGGCTTTTATTGCGCGCACTGGCTATACAGGAGAAGATGGCTTTGAGATTATGCTCGATCCTGATGCAGCTCAGCAGCTATGGCAATCTTTACAGCAGGCAGGAGTTACTCCCTGTGGATTGGGTGCGAGAGATACTTTACGTCTAGAAGCAGCAATGAGCCTCTATGGTCAGGAAATTGACGATACCATCAGTCCTCTAGAAGCTGGTTTAGGTTGGGTTGTCCACCTTAAGGATAAAGGTGATTTCATTGGACGCGAACTATTAGAACAGCAAAAAGCCGAAGGAGTTAAACGCCGTCTGGTGGGATTAGAAATGTCAGGTAGATATAT
>JBDKJC010000518.1:0-3696 GCA_039796815.1 Cyanobacteriota bacterium
TCTCGGATCTGATAATCGGTTTTCGGATTTGATAATGAATTATCAGATCTGATAATTTTTTCTTCGATCTGATAATTTTTTGTTGGATTTGAGAAATCGTTAACGGCAACATCTTCTGTAGCTGTCTTTGTGTTATGCGAAGCTGTACGTCGCGTTTCCAGTGGGAAGCTTCCCACTGGAAAGCCGACTGTATCCTTTAGGACTTGATTTTCAGATTTGATAACCCAATCAATTACCAATTTGCCAGATTTGATATTAAGAATCCCCAAGTCTTTTAACTTAGCGATCGCTTTATAAACACTTACTTCTGGTATCCGCCATCTCAGGGCAAACTCTTTCGGGATTATCTGAACGGGGCGATCGCAAAAGGGATTTTCGTAACGCAAAGCCAAATGGACATATGCAGCATTGTTGATTAATTTGACTTCTCGCAGTTTTATTAACTCTTCTCTCTGCAATGGGTAAAAGTTCTCCGATAGCTGATTATTAATACGCTGAGGTACTGGAATAGTCATGGTTGACTTGTACCTCCTAACTTGAGATAGTTGCTTTTTGATTCGATTTTTGGCATGATGATTTTAAGTTCAATGATTTTAAGTTCAATGATTTCAAGTCCAATAATTTTTGGTTTAAGTCCGATAATTTTTGGCACGATGATTTTAAGTCCGATGATTTTGGACTTAGTTACGAAATATCAAGAGTTGCTCCTGGCACGGAGCAATTTTTGTTTTTATTTATCATTGTGATTATTGAGGTTTGTGTCATAATTTGGTGTGTTCGATGGCATTCTTACATTACTGCATAAACTAACATACTTTAGGCAAAGTAAGACATACACTAAAAAATGACTCATAGAGAAGCTTTTATCGAAACAAAAAATTACTTTGGAATAACTGGTTCAGATCTGCATAGAGTAACGGGAGTTAGCAGAAGTCATATATCTGAGTACATCAACCGCAAACGGGATATAACTACTGACCTACTGGATAGACTTATTGCAGGCATGGAAGAACTTGAGCCAGGAGCTTTGCAGTTTTACACAGATGAAGTCAGAGGGAGGGATTATAAAGTTATCGTCTCCAACCCTAAAGCTTTAGTAGATGCTATGGATAACGCGCAATTATCAGAATTGATGTTCGCGATCGCTGCCAAGATGGGAAATAAATCAGATATTCAACTTAAAGACAAGCAATTGCTCTTCAACTGAAGCGATCGCTTCGGTGGCTGGGACAAAATAAAACCCCCAGATAATTACTAGGGGAGATCGCGTCATCCGAATTTAGTTCGGACGCTTGAGACGACCGTGATAAATAAAAATAGTGCCAAAAGTTTAACTTTGATACAAATATAAACCTAAACCAAATCTGGCAGCACAGCGACGAAAAGCCATACTCTCAGAATTTGACAGTGGATCGCCGTAGGCTATTTCTTTCTCGATATACTTGCCTATTTTGTTATCGTAAGCTTGTCTCTTAAGTTGTTCAGTTCCACCAGATTCTCGATAAACGTTACCTTCTGAAGTGGGAATAGTCAGACGACCGACGATGAATATGCGATCGCGACTGGTTTGAGTATCTTTAATTTCCCAAGTCCAACCAGGGGCATACTTATCAAGAACCTGATTAACTATGTACCAAGGCAGATATTGAGCATTACCTTTATCGGCAGGTAATTTTTTAAGCATAGTTGGGGGTAATTGTCGTTTCAGGCAAGATTGAATTTGAGCAAGTGACCATTCACCAGTTCGAGAAGGTTTTGACGCTGGGTTGGTGATGGATGTCTTTGACGCTGGGTTGGTGATAGATGTCTTTGACGCTGGGTTGGTGATAGATGTCTCTGACCCTGGGTTGGTGATAGATGTCTCTGACGCTGGGTTGGTGATAGATGTCTCTGACCCTGGGTTGGTAATAAATGTCAGTAGATCGAAAAATCATTTGGCTTCAGGCGATTGCTAACTCTGAAAAAAACCAATTAAATAAGTTATAATTATGATACATTGAGCATAACACTCCAGAGTTTATTCGAGAGGAATATAAATAGTTTCTACTACTTGAAAAATTCGTTCGACAGCTTGGTTCAAGAAAGAAAGCATTTGTTTTAGAGGAAAAATTGTTCGATAAATTAATCTTCCTCCTCTTCGAGGCTTACTAACTTTTCTCCACAAGAAGTTAACCCAAATATTAACTAATAAAAAGGAAATGCCCACAAATAATAATCTTAAAGTAGGTTTTTTAGTAGTAGTTCTAATTCGACACAAATTTTTCAGCCTATAACTACTTTCAATCCCAAAGCGTTGACGATAACATTGATGAATATGACTCAAATTTGTCGGGACTTTATAGGCTACATAAACATAGTATTCAATTCCATTTTGTCCTCTTTTCCCTTTCTTGTATTTACAAATAATCCAGATATCAAAGGTTACACAATCATCTTGGCTTCTAGACATAGTATGAGTTGCTTTATAACTTTTTCTGCCTTTGAGGAACTGTTTAATTCCTCCTTGTTTACCTCGCCTAATTGCTGGCATAACCAAGGGAATATCTAAAGCTTGTAGCCATCTAATAACTGAAATACTAAAAAATTCTCGGTCAAGATAAAGCCTTTTGACTTTAATTTTTAAACTAGATAATTCTGCCAAAAGACAAGTTAAAATACAAACTTTAGTATCTTGCCACCTGATTCCTCTAATAGCTAAAGTAACTCTTTTACCTTTTTTAAGGGTATATAAAGTAGCGTAAGCATAGAACGAGCAAGTACCATCTTTTGCTTTACTTCGATAAATATATGGCTTTTCAGAATCTTTTGGTTTGCCATAATAAGGGATTAAATTTAAATCGATTGCTAAAACTAAGCTTTTCTTTTTTAACCCTTTAGGTATTTGACTTTTTAAAGCTAAATTAAGTTGACTTTCTAATTGTTGAAAATTAGATATTTTGCTGAGATGATATCTAATATTATTGCCACAAGTTACTTTCTTTAGTTCTTTAGATGTATTTTCAATTGTATCTTGTTTACTAGCTGCTCTCACCAAAACTTTAAATAAACTTTGAGGATTTCCTGCTCCACTTGAATTTATGGTTATATGTTTGGCTAGACAATTTACTACTTCAGTTAGAGTTTCTGACTCAGTTAAAATAAGTTTTTCGAGTTTATTTTTCAAGATTTTAAACAGTAATAGTGCAATATAAGTTTTAATTATCTCACCTTTAATTACTGTCTTGAATTCTAGCTACTTTATAGTTCATAAGAACTATGAAATACAGGCTTTAATCCATTTTTCGATCTACTGAATGTCTCTGACGCTGGATTGGTGATAGTAGCTAGTTTCTGAGTCTGCATTAAAATATCTCCTCTTCTACAGTCTTCCAAACGTTCAACACTTCCCAGCCATCGGGGACAATTACCGATACAAAGATAACTTTTGATTCGATTTTTGGCATGATAATTTTAAGTTGAATGATTTTGAGTTGAATGATTCAAGTTCAATGATTTCAAGTCCAATAATTTTTGGTTTAAGTCCGATAATTTTTGGCACGATGATTTTAAGTCCGATGATTTTGGACTTGGTTACGAAATATCAAGAGTTGCTCCTGGCACGGAGCAATTTTTGTTTTTATTTATCATTGTGATTATTGAGGTTTGTGTCATAATTTGGTGTGTTCGATGGCATTCTTACATTACTGCATAAACTAA
>JBDKJC010000519.1:0-3687 GCA_039796815.1 Cyanobacteriota bacterium
AAGATCTGCATTAAGCTATATAGTGAGAACACGATCGCGATAATGCAATTGGAACTTAACCCTAATTACCAGCCCCTAGATGCGGCTAAAGCCTTTCTGTAGCTGATTTTGGTGACCCCTGTGGTTGGCCGACCATAGATTCACCTGATTGGGGAGTTCCTGCATTGTCTAAAGCTGTAATTACCCGTCGAAAATCAAAGCCAATTGCCCGCAGGGCGTGCCAAAGATGACCCTGGAGAAAGAAAAATGCCAAGAAGAAATGAGCATTAGCTAGCCAACAGCGGGCGGTGTGAACCCCTGGAGCTAAAGCTACAGTATCGGTAAAGTAAGGTACAACTCCTAACTTGATATCTAACGGTGCGCCATAAAATTCTGGAGGATAAGCTAGGGTATTAACAGCACAATAGTAAGCCGCTACAAAGCCACACAGCGCAATACCACCGAGGGAATAGGATAAGATTGCCTCCCCCGAAAAGATTAACTGTTTCTTTGCCCAACCTAAAGGAGGAGTGATGATATGCCAAATACCCCCAGCAATCAGCAAGAATCCGACATATACATGACCGCCAACTAAGTCTTCCAGGTTATCTACGCTAGCGAAATGGGTTTGATAGCCAAAAATAGTCGCGGGATTTAAAGTAGGATCGGTGACGACTCGCACATCGTGAATATTGACATCGTAAAGTCCACCAAAAAACATTGCTTTAGCTACTAATGCCAATGCACCTATGCCCAAAAACAACAAATGATGACCTAAAATCAGACCCAGTTGCTTGGTATCAGACCATTCAAAATGAAAATCACGAGCTTTTCCTTTTGCTTCCTTCAAATCTGCTGGTGCTTTAAAAGTATGGAACAATGCCCCTGCACCTAACACAGCAGAGGAAATTAGATGTACCGCCCCCACTACAAACATGGGATAAGTATCGATTATTTGTCCTCCTTCACCTATGCCCAAGCCCAACGTAGCTAGATGCGGAATCAAAATTAATCCTTGTTCCCCCATCGGCAAAGTAGGATCGAATTTAGATAGTTCAAAAAAAGTGAATGCTCCTGCCCAAAAAACTATCAGTGCAGCCTGGGCCACATGAGCAGCAATAAATAAGCCAGATAGATTGGCAAAACGAGCATTTCCCGCCCACCAATCATACTTAACCTGCGGTTTATCGTATGTCTGCAAAACAAAACCTCTTAATTAATTTTGTAAATCTTGTTACTAGTTATTCTCAATAAGTTAGCAACAACTTAATTTTGCATTATTGATAGTTAGTTGCAAGTGCATAGTTGCAAAACTTAATAGAAAGCGCTTTATTGAGTACATTTATTTTATTTTGTATTTTATTTTGACACTCGATCTAGAGCGTCATCTATAAGAAAAAGGTTTAAATAGCTTTCAAGGCAAGCTGTTCGACAAATCAAGATTTTCAATTTGACTATTGATTACTGAAGAGTCATAAAAAATAAAAGAAAATATTTGTCAATAAACTAGATTTCAATGTAAGCTAATCTAGAATCTTATTGATAATTAAAAGCAATAATTTAAGAAGGAGGTTTGATTGATGACCGCCGTAGTGCAAAATTCCACGGAAATTGAAGTAGAAATTAAAATATCCTCTATTCCTTGGTGGAGAGGGAATGCTCGTTTAAAAGATCTTTCTGGTAAATTGCTGGGGGCGCATATCGCCCAAGCTGCCCTAATCGTTTTCTGGGCAGGTGCAATGACTTTATTTGAGTTATCTCACTATATTCCTGACCTACCAATGTCCGAACAAGGTCTGATTTTGTTACCCCATCTGGCTACTTTGGGTTTAGGTGTCGGCGATGGTGGACAAATTATCGACACCTATCCATACTTTGTAATCGGTGTGGTGCATCTAATTTCTTCGGCAGTGCTGGGGGCAGGAGGTATTTATCATGCTTTAATTGGACCAGCAATACTAGAGCAGAATGATACTTTCGGTGGCTTTTTTGGCTATGACTGGAAAGATACCAACAAGATGACGACGATTATTGGCATTCATTTAATTTTGCTCGGTAGCGGTGCATTTTTGCTAGTGTTTAAAGCTATGTTTTGGGGTGGCGTATTCGACCCTTGGGCGGGCGAAATGGGACAAGTGAGAATTATCACCGACCCCACAGTTAATCCTGCTACTATCTTTGGCTATCTATTTGGGGCTTTTGGTAAGTCAGGCATGGCAGCAGTTAATAACCTAGAAGATATAATTGGCGGTCATATTTGGGTTGGTTCAATTTGTCTCTTGGGCGGTTTTTGGCATGTTGCTACTCAGCCCTTCGGTTGGGCGCGTCGAGTATTAGTATATTCGGGAGAAGCCTATCTTGCCTATAGTTTGGGGGCAATTTCTTACATGGGATTTTTGGCAGCTTATTTCTGTACTGTTAATGCTACTGCCTATCCTGAAGTCTTTTATGGCCCTGTTGGTCTAATCCAAAACGAGACAGGAATAGTTACTGCTAGGGGATGGCTGGCTACTTTCCATCTTGTCTTGGCAGTCTTGTTTCTTTTGGGTCATATCTGGCACGCTTCACGCGCGCGAAGCAAGGAAGCTGACTTTAATTTTACTGCTCGTGATGCTTCTCTAGTTATCTCAGAAGATCCTTTTGTGGGTAATTTAAAAACTCCCCTTAATTCTTCTGACTTTAGTACGTGGCTATTAGGGAACATACCTTTTTACCGTCCTGGTCTTTCTCCTCTGTTCCGAGGTTTAGAAATTGGCATGGCTCATGGATATTTACTCTTTGGCCCCTTTGCTCTTTTAGGCCCTCAACGAAACAGTGAACAAGGAAATTTAATTGGTTTACTGAGTGCGGTTGGATTAATTACTATTCTGACTATTTGTTTAGGGATTTATGGTGCAGCCTCATTTAACCGAGAATGGCGGTCTGATTTCCCTACTTATGCCACTGCTAATCCTGAAGTGCCAAATGAGCTTAAAACCACGGGCGGTTGGAATCAATTTGCTGTCTCTTTTCTGGTAGGCGGTATAGGTGGCGCATTCTTTGCCTACCAAGTTTACGATCATTTTGATGTGTTGAAAGCGTTATTTAGTGGCAGAATCTAATTTTTTCTTTTGTTCAAAACTTAGCAAAGGTTGTTAGCTCTTTCAATAAATAGTAATTAATTTCAATAACTGGAAAACAATCCAAAACAGATAAACCACATTCCGCAAAACCATAAAATCAATCAACAGAGGCAATAATCATGGCTAAAATTGGACTATTTTACGGCTCAACTACAGGTAAAACTGAAGAGGCTGCCGAACTAATACAGCAAGCTTTAGGGGGTGCAAATGTTGTGACACTCTACGAAATTGCTGATGCCTCTGATAGTGACTTTACAGATTACGATCGCCTGATCATTGCCTGTCCCACTTGGGATGTCGGCGGATTACAATCAGACTGGGAAGGCTTTTATGAAGACGTTCTGGATAGCATCGACTTTAGTGGTAAGAAAGTCGCATATTTCGGTACAGGAGATCAGATCGGCTATGCCGATAATTTTCAAGATGCGATGGGAATCTTGGAAGAAAAGATTTCTAGTCTAGGTGGTGAAACAGTAGGTCATTGGTCTACAGAAGGCTATGAGCATGAAGCATCTAAAGCAGATAAGGGTGGTAAATTTGTTGGCTTGGCTTTAGATAATCAATCAGAATTAACAGACGAGCGAAT
>JBDKJC010000520.1:0-3684 GCA_039796815.1 Cyanobacteriota bacterium
ATAGGATCGAGGCGTTTGAATTCAGTGGCGTTAATAAATCGGGGAAATAATTCCCAGGATGCTGCACTAAGATTAGCTACGCTTAGAGCAGTAAAGAAAATGACCAGAGCAATGAGATAATTGGCAATTTTATTGGTATATGGCTCAAATTCACTTGATTCTAAAAAGCGAAAACGGCGATCGCCCGTCAGACGTAATGCCAACCAGTAGTTAAAACCCAAGAAAGCGCCATATATTGCCACTGTAGACAGCCAGATGCTCACCTGCCAAACAATTCGCAGCCAAAAAACTCTCGTTAACCCCAATGTCTCAAACCACCAAGACTCAGTGAGCAAATGTACTGCTGTGGAAACTAAAGTTAAAGTTGCGATCGAGATAATGAGTAGAAAAGTTATGGCTTTTTGCATAAGTTGCCTTGGAGTTAAAGCGATATGATGCTACTCCTCAGTATCATAGCTTTTCGGGTAGTTGGGCAGTATATTTGTTGCTAATTATTTTTAACAACCTCTCGAGCGAGCAATAATTTATTACTAAACAGCTTCTTCGTTCACCAGACTTTTACACAAATTAGCTACTTTCTAAGAATAAGCTTAATTACTATTGAAACATTTTTCTTCTTGTCTATTTCTAACTTATTTTTATTGAAAACAATATTGTCCAAGCGAAATTCATGATTCTGGAAAATCATGCTTAGAGGTTGGTCAAAAAGTAAAGAAATCGATTACAGTGATTGTTTTTATTCAAATAAAAATAACTACTAAATTGTAAAAAAGATTGTAAGAAAGTAAAAGCTTATTGCTGTGAAGCTTACTGAATACAAGGTTGGGTCAATAGGTATTAGAGTTCATTGCTTCAACTAAGTTGCTAGTTATCTCATATTTTATTTTTTTCAGTTTAGCTATTAATTCAAGCGCATTGAACCAGAGAGTATCTGTAAGCAAACAACCGTAAAAATAGGTCTTAGACCTTTGAGTAATCATCAAGAGAGGATTAACTATGTTGGGCAATATCAGGGCTAGAGAGACACCAGTAAGTGGTAGTTTTGAGCGCAGAGAACAGACAAGTGTGATGGAAGTATCAATCATCATGCCTTGTCTAAATGAAGCGGAGACTTTAGAAACTTGTATCCGCAAAGCTCAGTGGTTTATTGCTGAGAATGATCTTGCAGGAGAAGTAATTATCGCCGATAACGGTAGTAATGATGGTTCTCAAGAAATAGCCACAAGACTTGGTGCGAGAGTAATCAACGTTCCTGCTAAGGGTTACGGTAGCGCCCTTAAAGGTGGTATTGCTGCCGCTCGTGGGCGATATATCATCATGGGAGATGCAGATGACAGTTATGACTTTAGCAATCTCAATCCTTTCATAGTCAAACTACGCAATGGCTATGATTTGGTGATGGGGAATCGTTTCCTGGGCGGAATTGAGTCTGGAGCAATGCCTTTCCTCCATCGCTATTTAGGTAATCCCGTACTAACTGGGATCGGTAAACTACTATTCGGTAGCCCCTGTAACGATTTTCACTGTGGATTACGAGGCTTTCGCAAGGATGCGATCGCTAATTTAGAATTGCAGACTACAGGCATGGAGTTTGCAAGCGAGATGGTGGTCAAAGCTACCCTACACAAAATGCAGATTACTGAAGTACCCACAACCTTATCTCCCGATGGTCGTAGCCGTCCTCCTCACCTCAATACTTGGCGTGATGGCTGGAGACATCTACGTTTCTTATTGATGTATAGTCCTCGTTGGCTATTTTTCTATCCTGGGATCTTTTTAATTCTCGGTGGTTTTTTGGCAACCTTATCTCTTTTGCCTAGTCCTAAAGTACACAGCCTACTTTATTCTTCCACCGCCATGACAATCGGCTTTCAGATTGTGACGTTTGCTTTATTTACCAAAGTATTCGGGATCGGCGAAGGCTTATTGCCAGAAGATAGACGCTTAAACAAACTGTTTGATTATCTCAACTTAGAAACAGGCTTGATTGCGGGAACGATTCTATTGGTGATTGGGATGGCAGCTTCAGTGTACGCCTTTGGTATCTGGGGTCAACATGATTTTGGCTCCCTCAATCCCACAGAGACTATGCCGATTGTTATTCCTGGTGTTACCTGTTTAGCATTGGGTATTCAAGCTATTTTTTCCAGCTTTTTCCTCAGTATTTTAGGTCTAAAACGATGAGCAAACAACCTTGGTTATCAGTCATTATACCTACCTACAACGGTAGCAAGTATTTAACCGCAGCTTTGAATTCTGTGGTAGTACAGCAAGACGATCGCTTGGAATGTGTAGTAATTGACGATGGTTCGACAGATAATACTCTTGCCATTGTCGATAGTTTTCAAGACCGACTCAAAATCAAGCTAATTACTAAAGCACGAGCTGGTAACTGGGTTGTCAATACTAATCATGCTTTGACGGAAGCCAGTGGGGAATATGCTTGTTTTCTGCATCAAGATGACCTATGGCTAGAAGGGAGATTAGAACGAATCAAAGAAGCGATCGCTGCCTATCCTCAAGCTAGTTTATATATCCACGACTCAGTATTTATCGATGAACAGGGTAAGCCTCTTGGTTTATGGAGTTGCCCCCTAGCAAACAAACGGAGAATTATCTCCGCCGATGAAATGAGTGAAAAGCTCTTGGTACAAAATTTCGTGGCTATCCCCGCACCTGTATTTAAACGTTCTGCTGCACTGGAAATAGGGGGGTTAAATGACGAGCTGTGGTATACCGCCGACTGGGACTTTTGGCTTAAGCTAGCTGCTTTGGGGGATACCTGTTACATACCTAAGCCTCTAGCAGCCTTTAGGGTACATGGTGATTCTCAGACAATTCGTCGTAGTTCGAGCGTGGCTGAATTTCGCCAACAGATGCGCTCGGTGGTGGATAAACACCTGGCTCTTAAATCCAATCGCCAAGTCAGAAAGGTGGCTTTCTTTTCCACCGAGGTCAATACAACCCTAGCTGCAATGGTGCATGGAGAGTCTACCAATTTATTGAAACTAGCTTTAGACTTTGCCTGGCTTGGTCCTACTGGCTGGTGGAGATATTGGCAAGATTCACGAATTCAGGAACGTATTGCCGCTCGTTTGAAAGCAAAAATACAAACACAGGGATGAGTTGGCAGTTTGGAGTTATTTTATTTAGTTATTAGGCATAGGCTATGAGCTTGTGCCAGGGTATTAAGCGTAACCTTTATGAAGCCTAATTTATTTATCGTCGGGCAACCAAAAACAGGAACAACAGCTTTACATCAATTTTTGGGACAACATCCTGAAATATATATGTCGAGCATCAAAGAGCCACATTTTTTTTGTGCCGATTTTCATTTAGAAAGCGATCGCGCCTACGGAAAACAGAAATTTTATGATTTTAGAAATGAATCGGCTTATCTTCAGCTATTTAACAAGGCGAAAAATGTTAAGGTTGCGGGAGAATCTTCGACTAATTATCTTTATTCTCAAGTAGCAGCTGAAAAAATTCACAACTTCAATCCTGATGCCAAAATCATTATTGTGCTACGAGAACCAGCTAAGTTTCTCTATTCTCTTCATAGCCACTACGTTAAGTTTACCGAAGAAAACGAGCCAGACTTTCTCACTGCCCTAGCATTAGAAACAAAGCGCAAACAAGAAGAAGCTTTAAGTCCTAGAGTGACTAGCCCTAGCTATCTTTATT
>JBDKJC010000521.1:0-3677 GCA_039796815.1 Cyanobacteriota bacterium
GAAAACAGACAAAAATTCAGTTCCAAATTAATCCCCAAAAAATTAAATATTTTGATACATCGGAGAATTGATTCACTTTTACTCGTGAACAATTTTAACTCAAAGTTTGAAGCCAAGAAGCTTTGCTCAAGCGATTATCTACCGTAGCCAGGATAAGATTTAAATGAATCGCTGTTGCTGCAATAAAGCGATCTGCTGGGTCTTGATGCTCTAATTTTAATTGACGGCTTAATATAGCAATTTCATTAGACAAAGCAGCTTCTTTAGTATTTAGTTTTTGTAAACTGTTTTGAACCCACTCTTCTGGAGTTGGCTTTAAAACAATTCTGCCTTTTTCCTCGAGTAGTAGAGCTTCCCAAATACTAATAGGACTAAGCCAAAGCTCATTATTATCATCATTGATAGTAGTTTGTAATTTCTCTGATAAACGTTCATTTCCCGAAAGATACCAAATCCAAACGTGAGTATCCAACAGCAGCTTCATTCGGTAGCCTCCCAACTAACAAGCTCTGATGTTGGTTCGACAAGATCTCCAATAATTTCGGTACTATTTTTCATGACTCCAAAGCTAGCTCTCTTTTTCTGTTTGATTGGCGAAATAATAGCTAAGGGCGTTCCATCCTGAATAATAGTTAAAGTTTCTCCTGTTTTTTGAGCCTGATTGAGCAAAGTTTGTAGGCTTTCAGGAAGTTCGGATAGGGTAATTTGAGTCATGGTTTTTTTGATAAATTTAAGGTTTGTCTTTATTTTATTTCTTTGTATTTTTTGCAGGAAAATTAATTCTCTCGACAATTGTTTGTAATTCTTGATTTAAAAACTGTAGTAAAGATAATCGCTCTGAGTGAATGAAAAAATGATCGCCTTGAAATATCTGTATTGAAAAATTAGCATTGGTCTGTTCTCGCCAAGCTTCTAACTTTTCACAACTAACTTCAAAATCTTGTAAGCCACCCAAAACAGTTATTGGACAGTTAAGACGAGGTTTGGGAGTGTAAATATAAGTTTCGATAGCAGCAAAATCTGCTCGCAGAACAGGCAGAAATAATTCCATCAATTCAGTATTTTCTAGTACTTCTCTTGGCGTACCGTTAAGTCTGCCTAATTCATTAAGGAATTTGGGTTCGGTCAGATGATGAATTGGTGGTTTAGATTCGGGAATTTGGGGTGCATGGCGACCTGAAATAAATAGATGTACTGGGCTTAAATTATAATCCTCACGAAGTATGTGAGCTAACTCAAAACTAATTAGTCCACCCATACTGTGACCAAAAAAGGCAAATGGTTTGTCTAGATATGGGAGCAAAGCACAAGCAAGTTTTCTAATCAGAGGTTCTAGTTGATTTAATAGCGGTTCTGAAAATCTGTATCCATGTCCTGGTAGCTCAATCGGACAGATTTCAACCTCAGAAGTTAGGCTTGTTGACCATGAAGAAAAAGTTGATGCTCCACCGCCTGCATATGGGAAACAAAACAGTCGCAACTTGGCATTATGTCTTGGGTGTGTAACCCAGGAGTTGATAGTTTGTGTATTGGTCATTATTTAACTAGTGGAACTTGGCTTAAATAAGGTAACCATTAAGCAGTTAAAACCTTTAGTTGAATAGAAAGGGAGCTTCTGCTCTTTTATAGGCGATCGCTTTGCTAGCAACAAACCAAGCGGCACTTGTCCTTATCCCATTGAGGATAAATTGAGAGCATCGCTTTTTTTTGTGAATTTAAAAGTTTGAAAGTAAAGGTATCTATTAATATAAATACTTTGCTGTCATGCTTACACTGAGCAAAAAAATATTTTGGTCGGAGACGATGCTATATCTTTATACTTTTCAACTTTGAAGTCGAGGTACTTTAGAGTTGCCTCAGCTTGTGCGATCAATTTGTTGAATTGTTGAAAAAATCTACAATTATTATACAATCCTTTCAGTATTATATTAAGATCGTGAGTGATCGCAACTGAAGAGTTAGCCAGCCACATAAACAAACGTCTTTGTATAATTCTTCAGAAAAATTTTAGTAGATCCGTCCAATTAACAAGCTCAACATATGCTTTGAAGTTTTAACCAGGTTTTTTATACAGTCATGGACAATAACACTCCATCAAATATCATTTCTACTACTATCGAAGATAATTCGCTAGACATAGCAAATCATACAGAACTAAAGCAAAACGGCAAAGCGGAAACTACCTTTAAATCTAAAACTCAAAGTTGTGAGTTGCTGATGTACGAAGTAGATAATATCCAAGATTATAGCGATCGGGTTTGCCAAAATTGGCTCAAAGCTCACAAAACTGAATCTTTATGTTCTAAAAATATTCAACAATACACAAAAATCGTAATTTTATTACAAGATATAATTGAGTTAATCGAAGAAATCAAAAAAACAATTCAACGCACTAATTTACAAAGATTAGAAATTACTCAGACAGTAGGTACTATTGTGTCTAAATGCTTGGATATTGAGCCTGAGCAAGTTGATATTACAGCAAATTTAGCCAACGATTTGGGAATAGACTCTTTATCATGGCAGGAATTACTGATAACTTTAGAGGAGACATTCACCATCAGAATTTCTGATGAGATTGCTGGGACTTTAACAACAGTTCAGCAACTTATTGATTGCGTGATCTTAATAGTTCAAAAGGAAAATAGATTATCTCCTCAATTACAATCTTAATCAATATTTAAAGGTAAAAAAACTATGAATTCTGTATATTCACCTTCAGTTGAATCAACTAAAATTTCTCCTTTGTGTATTCCTACAATAATTTGGTGGGCAAAAAATAAACCTAACCCCGTTCCTTCTAGCGCAGGCTTAGTTGTCCAAAAAGGTTCAAAGATTTTAGTAATTGTGTTTTCAGCTATACCCTCTCCGTTATCTCGAATTCTAATTTCTATTCGATCAAATAAATTGCGAGTTTGTACAGTTATTGTAGGAATATAATTATCGTTATCTTTTTTTTGTTGGCTTAGAACTGTATAGTAAGCATTCTCTAAAAGATTAATCAAGGCTTTTTCAATTTCTCGCTCAACTATTTCTATTCGCTCTATTGAAGAGTCAAAATTAGTCACCAATCTCACTGGAGATTCTCGCTCTGCTCCTTGATATTGTCTGGCAACTAATTGGAGTACTTTGTCAATTAAACTATTGAGATCGGTTAAGCTTGGAGCTAATTGTTCTTGTCGAAAATAAGATAATACATCTTGAATAATTTGATTTATGCGAATAACTTGCTCTTGAGAGTCAGTGAGTTTTTCTTCTAGATTAAATAGAACTTCTTCATTATTCTGAAATATTTCTTCGATAATGTCTTCAAAAATTAATTTATTTTCTTCAATAATCTCTTCTAATTGTCGAAGAAAAATAAGAGAAGAAGAGATATTGATGTCAATTAAACTAAGGGGGTTTTTGATTTGATGGGCAATTCTTCCACTTAATGTCCCTAAAGAAGCTTGCTTTTCTTTGATAATTAATTGTTGTTGAAATTGATGTAACTTTTCTAAAGAATCTTTTAATTTCTCTGTTCGCTCCGCTACTTTGAATTCAAGATTCTTTTTCGCTTCTAATAATTGAATAATATAAATACTCCCAATAATCATCACAGCAGCTATTCCAATACCAAACAAATTTGGTACTAGGGGAATCCAGTATCCTTTTAAAAATAGTGAGTAACTAATAAT
>JBDKJC010000522.1:0-3676 GCA_039796815.1 Cyanobacteriota bacterium
CGGTCAGGGAGACGACACCGAGCAGCTTATCTTTAATTACAGGCGCAATACGAATTTGGGCCTGCGCAAAAAGCTTAATGATCTGCTCAACTGATAAGTTAGGATTGACGACAATACAAGGCTTGGTCATCACTTCGCAGACATAAATTAAGGCAGGATCTTTATTGTTAGCGATCGCCTGAGAGATATCTGTTTGGGTAATAATGCCATAAGCATCATCAACCGAAGCGCGATCGACGATCAAAGTCTTGATATTATGCTGCTTCATGACTTGGGTAGCTTGAAGGATAGTTGCCAAACTATCAATAGTAATTACCTCAGTGGTCATAATGTCTGCTGCTACTTTCATCTGTTTCTCCTGAGTGCGCTAATTTCTTGTCTGTCTTATTTGGTATAGTGCACACCTCGATAAATTAATTCAGTATGATCGGGTGAAAGGCGATGTCGCTCTCTCAAGCGATGAATTTTCCAGGGTACACCGCGATACTTGCCGGCAACTTGACCTTCAGCTATTTGCCATTCAACATACGGATCTTCATAGTCTTGACCGTGAAAATGTAGTTTCATACTTCTTTTCCTCCGACCTTTGAGCCTTTACAATTTCAAGATAGATCGATCAATTGAAGAAATTGTGAGGAATTTGCTCCTGTGTAATTGTTCATTAAGAAACAGTTCCGTAATGTCTGCAAGTAGCTTCAGGACTGAGATAATAAAGTTTGAAGCACTATTGACGTTAGGTGTTGAACAAATAGTGCCTTAACTAATAAAAAATAAATATTATTTTGGGGTTTAGTTATGAGTAACAGCAACAGCAACAACATTCGTAATGTCGCTATTGTAGGGCCGTACTCTAGCGGGAAGACAACATTACTCGAAAGTATTTTATTTGTAACTCAAAAAACCTCCCGTAAGGGTAGGATCGAGGATAAAAATACGGTTGGTGATAGCTCAACCGAAGCACGCGATCGCCAGATGAGCGTCGAACTATCCATTGCCGATACCGAGCATCAAGGAATTAACCTGACCTTTTTAGACTGTCCTGGTTCGGTGGAATTTGTCCAGGAAACTTACAATGCTTTAGTAGGTGCTGGTATAGTGGTGGTAGTTTGCGAGCCATTAATTGATAAGGTTTTAACCCTCGCTCCGCTATTTAAATTTCTCGATGACTGGGAAATTCCCCATTTAATCTTTATCAACAAGATGGATCGCTGTGACTATGGCTACAGGGAAATTCTCCAGGGGTTAAAAGCGGTTTCTAGTCGTCCTCTAGTGCCACAACAGTACCCCATTCTTCAAGGAGAGCAATGTATTGGCTATATTGACCTAATATCGGAACAAGCTTATCAATATCATCCACAACAGCCTGCCGATCCCATTGCGCTGCCTGAAGATTTAGCAGAATTAGAACAAATTACCCGTCAGGAAATGTTAGAAACCCTGGCTGAATTTGACGATCATTTGCTGGAAGAATTAATTGAAGAAATCGAGCCACCCCAAACCGAAATACTCCAGGATCTTAAACAAGAACTAAGTGCTGACTTAATTGTGCCTGTCTTTTTTGGCATAGCAGGAGAGGATTTTGGTGTTCGTCCCCTACTCGATGCTCTAGTCAAAGAAGCCCCCTCCCCTGAAGTTACGGCTCAACGTCGTGGCTTAGACGCTAATGCAGCAACTGTAACTGGCGATACGATTGTGCAGGTCTTAAAAACGTATTTTACTGCCCAGGGTGGACGTTTATCCCTAGTTAGGGTTTGGCAGGGGGAACTTACCGAAGGCATAATCCTGAATGGGGAAAGAACTAGCGGTATTTATCAATTATGTGGGCAACAGCAAACCCCCCTGTCCAGCGCACCGATTGGCAGTATCGTGGCTCTTGGTAAATTGGATCATGCTGTTACAGGAGATACTCTATCTAATGCCAAAGAACCAGTTGCGCCAATGCCTCAAGCCGAGAAAATTACTCCCGTTTACGCTCTGGCGATCGCCCCGCAAAACCGTAAGGATGAGGTTAAACTTAGCACTGCTTTGAGTAAACTCTCAGCAGAGGACCCATCCTTGCATTGGGAACAGCATGGCGATACCCGCGAGGTAATTTTATGGGGACAAGGAGAAGTTCATCTTCAGGTTGCTTTGGCACGTCTGGAACGCAAGTATAACTTACCCATGAGTACCTGTTTACCGCAAATCCCCTACAAAGAAACTATTTCTCGTTCGACAAACTCTCACGGTCGTTACAAACATCAAAGTGGCGGACACGGTGCTTTTGGTGATGTCTATCTCGATATCAAACCCTTGGGTCGAGGCGAGGGTTTTCAATTCCATCAAACCATTGTCGGTGGAGTCGTGCCAAGGCAATATATACCAGGAGTGGAAACAGGTGTGAGAGAATACTTAGCCCACGGCCCTCTTGGTTTTCCTGTCGTTGATGTTGATGTGACCCTAACGGATGGTTCTCATCACTCGGTAGATAGTTCAGAGCAAGCATTTAAACAGGCAGCTAGGATCGCCATGACAGAAGGGATGACTCAGTGTAGTCCCATCCTGTTAGAGCCAATTTTAGCAATTACCGTTTCTGTACCGAATGATTTTACTGCTAAAGCTTTACAGCTAATTACTGGCAAAAGGGGACAAATTCTCGGCTACGATCGCATCCCCGACTGGCATAGTTGGGATCAGGTCACGGGTTATTTACCCCAGGCACAAATGCATGATTTTATTATTGAATTACGCTCTTTGACCTTGGGAGTGGGCTTTTTTAGATGGCAAGCAGCTCATTTACAAGAAGTTCCCGACAGCCTAGCTCAAAATATCTTGACCACGGCTGGTTAGATGTTAGATATTAGTTGGTCGTTAGTTGGTCTTGATGCTTTTTGTTGAGCGGTTTCTCGCACAATCAAGACTGAACAAGGGGCATGATGGGTAACATAGTTGCTGACACTACCAAGAAACATTTCCTTAACCCCAGTTAAGCCCCTACTGCCGACTAAGATCAAATCTGCCGACCAGGTTTGAGCCAAATTGCAAATAGTCCGTCCTGGATTACCAAAGTCTTGGCTAAATTCAGCTTCAACACCTGCTGCTGTTGCTTCTGATGCTAGCGATCGCAATGTTTCTAATCCTTGCTGTTTGAATTTTGACCACTGTTCTTCATAAACAGTTAGCAGAGATTCATTCGTCCAATCGTATTCATGACCCGAATAGATAAAAGGATTGGGATAATTCTGTTCATCTGGGGCAATGACATTTAACAACATCAACTTTGCCCCAATGGATTTTGCCAGGGATAAAACCTGGTTGAAAGCACTTTTATCGATTTCTCTAACATCTATCGCTACTAATATTTTGTTTAACATAATTGTTACCTTTAATATTTAAGCAGACCGATTTGTAGCCCGGTTGTTCTCTGTATCATTTATAGTCAAATAACTTGAGGAAATTGTGATTTTTAGGTTTTTTGGTTGTCCAAAAAGTATTTTGAGCGATCGCGAACTGCAATATTTTGCTGGAGAACTGAGATTGAGATTCCTGCTTGATCGAATGCCAGCTTCAGCCGCAAACGAAATTCTCGCGCTATCATCCATTGTTTTGCCGGTTGAGTTTTGATCCATATTTTGATGATTAATCCGCGATCGCTAAAGTCATCAACGCCCATGACTCTTGGGGCTTCGATTATTTG
>JBDKJC010000523.1:0-3673 GCA_039796815.1 Cyanobacteriota bacterium
CGCAGTTAAACAGTATTAAAACTGGAGATTTGCAGCTGAAACTGGCTCAATTGGAGTCTGATTTGGCAACCGAAAAAGTAACTAAGTCTCGGGTTCTGGCAATGTTTACTAGTGAAAATGATCTCGAAACATTACTTATAGATTTAAACGGTTTTATCGCTACAAATCAAGGTAATTTAACTCAGTTTCAACCTGAAGCTGAAGTGATCACTGTGAGCGATGCCAGCCTGGGGGCAGAAGTTCAAGGAAAGCTCAGAAAGAAAAGCATTGCGATGACTTTTGAAGGAACATTTAATGAAACTAAAGAGATTCTTCAAGATTTAGAAAGTTTACAACCATTACTGATGGTACAGACGATTAATTCGACGGTAAAAGATAAGCCTACAGCTATTTTAACTAGTGGCAATAGCTCAATCGTGCCGCAGAAACAGGCTGAATTAAAAACTGAAATCAAGCTGGATGCTATTTTGCCCATGAGTCAAGCAGAACTCGAACAAGCAAAAAAAACAGATGAGCAAGCAACACTGGAAGAACAAACAGACAAACGCAAGAGTAGACGTGAAAGCAAGCGTAACAGTGAAGCTAAAAACGAATAGTAAGTAATTACTAATTACTAATTACTTACTACTAACTAATAGTTCTAGCCAAAATATTATTTACTTTATTTACTAACTATATAGGTTGAGGATTAAACAGTGAAAAATTATTGTCCTAAAGGATTACTTCCGCTACGCTCCACGTGCGATCGCCTTGGTTTTTTGACCGCACTAACGGTTATGATCGCCGCAGCTCCTTCTATGGCTGCTGACAATAAAATTACCGATCTAGAAATTACTAAAAGTAACCATCAACTAGAGCTGAAACTATCAGCAACTAATCAAAAAAATGCTTCTTTTTATACTCTCCGTGGTGATAATACAATTGAAGCCAATATACTCAATACTAGTTTGGATTTACCAGCAGGAAATTCTTTGCAAGAAGATAATCCTATGCCTGGGGTTAAAGCTCTAGAAATCAATCAGATTGACAACGAACATACGCAAATTTTAATCTCTACTGAAGCTAATACTCCTGTAGAATCCTTATTAAAACAAGAGGGAGATGATTTAATTCTTACTCTTAATCGAGTAACTAAAGCGGATACTTTAAAACAAGAAATCAAAGATCTTGGGCAAAAAACTGTCAATAATCTTAAGCAAACTTATAAGTCGGCATTGGGTCAATCAAAAGACAAAGACAATGAGAAAACAGAAGACTCTACCAAAGCCGAGGCAGATTCAGATGTTTTAATCCCTAATCCCGAAGTCGTAATTAGCGATAATCACGTTAATAAGGTCAAAGAAAAGGTTTTTACCGCTCAAGATGGCGAAACCGAACTAAATGAGTCTACAGCCCCAGCAACTTTACCCCGTGCTGCTGCGCCTCCTGTGGGAGATATGGCGGTTTCTAATATCAATACCATGCCCGATATGGTAGATCTCGGTTCTAGCGCGATGGTTTCTAACTTAGTATTGCGTGATGCACCTGTTAGAGAAGTCTTATCTATGCTCGCTAAGACTGCCAATTTAAGCCTAGTATATGCGGGTGGAGATGCAGCAGCAAATGGCGATCAAGACGGTGGGGAAGAAACAGGCCCAACTATCTCTCTAGATCTAGATAATCAACCCGTACAGGAAGTATTCAACTCCGTATTGCTCATTTCAGGATTAGACGCTAATCGCCGAGGAAATATCATTTACGTTGGCGAACAATTACCAGCTCAAGCCCGTAATTTGGTTAGTCGTACAATTCGTTTAAATCAAGTTAGTGCAGAAAATGCAGCTTTGTATCTAGCAAGCCAAGGGGCAAAAGGTAAAAGACTGACCAACGAAGTCGAAGAAATTATCGACCCTGATACAGGCAAAGTTGTGCAACGAAAAGAAACTAGCCCCCAACTTCAGGATCTAGATGGTGGTAGTGAAGACGAAACTAACACACAAGCATTAATGCTTAAAGGCTTACAGGTTTCCACCGATGGTCGATTAAACGCCATTACTTTGGTCGGAGAACCCCGTAAAGTGGAAGTGGCAACTTCATTTCTAACTCAACTAGATGCCCGTCGCCGTCAAGTAGCAGTCAATGTCAAAGTAATTGATGTCAACTTGCTTAATCAGGATGTTTTTAATAGCAGTTTCTCGTTTGGAGTTAATGACAGCTACTTTGTTCAAGATAAAGGTTCAGCATCCCTTAGATTTGGGGAAACTGCACCAGCAACAGCTGCTGAGATGAATAGTTCTACAGGACGTTTATCTAATCCACCAACGATCAACAATCCTTTTGCAAGTGCCAATACTTTTTATGACTTTGATAATACAACGGCAGTTCCTGGAGCATCACCAGGTATTATTGATTTGACTGGTAATGGATTCGATCAGGATAGAAGCGATGCTAACTTTTTCAATCGAGTTGCCGCAATATCTAATGATCCTTTTGCTAGTGGCATCACTGAATTTACTAATGGGAAGGATGGTAAAATTGAATTCGATGAAAGTGGCAATATTAAATTTACCGATCCTACTGAACCGACTGCAACATCTTCATTGCCAAGTCTTTTTCAATATCCTAGTAAGTTTTTAGCTCAGTTAGAAGCTAAAGTTACTAGTGGTAATGCTAAGATTCTTACCGATCCAACTTTAATGGTTCAAGAGGGACAGTCGGCAAGAGTTAAGCTTACTCAGAGAATAATTTCCAATATTGGGACTTCTGTTGATAAAGAAACTGGAATTAGGACTAATCAAGCGATATTTGACGATGCAGGTGTAACTTTAAGCGTTAACGTCGAAAGGGTTGATGATAATGGTTTTATTTCAATGTCGGTAAGTCCAAGAGTTACTGCGGTCTCACAGACAATCGCTTTTGAAAGTTCTAGCGGAGTAACTAATCCAATTAGTTTGCTATCAGAGCGAGAACTCAATTCTGGTTTAGTTCGCTTGCGTGATGGTCAGACTTTGATCTTGTCAGGAATTATCCAAGACCAAGAAAGAAACACTGTCTCTAAAGTACCGATCCTGGGAGATATTCCTTTACTTGGTTCTTTATTTAGAAGTAGTGAGAAAGATAACGAGAGGGCAGAAGTAATAGTTTTGT
Organism: Cyanobacteriota bacterium; assembly: GCA_039796815.1. Classification (GTDB taxonomy): domain Bacteria; phylum Cyanobacteriota; class Cyanobacteriia; order Cyanobacteriales; family Xenococcaceae; genus Waterburya. Next base: position 3,127 of record JBDKJC010000523.1, read on the forward strand.
TAACTCCTGAGATCGTTGAAGAGGATGCGGGGTTGGCAAGTAACTTTAAGCCGAGTAAAGAAAGCCGTGAAGTCCTTGAAAAATCTGGTGTTAGGGCGCTTGGTAAGTAGAGTAATTTACTGGTTTTAAGGCGGGTTTTGGGGAGGCGAAAGTGGAAAAATTGTTGAAATCTAGATAAATTCATGCTTTCAACGATCCATATTTGCCAAGTAGAGCTTAGAATAAGGCAGTCACGGATTAATCTGGCTCTGGTCAGTGTCCGATACCGTGGCTGTAACTCAAGAAAAGTCTATAAAATGTTGTGGGGTTTTCAAACTCTAATGCTATAAATTAGGCTGGTCACAAATTAATTTCGTCATTTATGGCAGAAAATCCCTGTGAACCTTGGTTAATCCATTTTCTAAAATCTAAGTTCTCTCCCGTGGAGAACAAAACACAAAACACACAAACCATAAGTAAATAATAATCAGGAAATACCATGAACAAAGGAGAACTAGTCGATCGCATTTCTCAAAAAGCGACTGTCACTAAGAAGCAAGCTGATGCT
>JBDKJC010000524.1:0-3672 GCA_039796815.1 Cyanobacteriota bacterium
ACTACAGGATTAGGATCGTTTAACGCTTGCTTTAATCCTTGGATACCTTCTTCGGGCATTGGTACATCTGGATGATTAACGCTGATTTGTGCCAGCACCTTAGCACAGCTAGAGCGTACTGTAGGGCTATCGCTGTTTAGCAGTGCATCTACGACAGGCGGAACTACTTCCGCACCAATTACACCTAAAGTTTTGACTGCTGCTCTACGATACGATACATCTTCTTGGTTAAGAATGCTCATCAGACGAGGAATCGTATTTTCATCTTTCGCCTCAGCTATTTCCCACATCGCTTTAGAACGTAGGTTGGGATTGGGATGCTTCAGTTTTTCAAATAAAGCGTCAATAGTCATTAGTCAATAGTCATTTAGTCATTACTTGATATTACACAAACAACAGAGGCTTTAAGACTGATACCAAAACCTCTTAAAGTCACAGCAACAGACCTAAAGCCCCTATTATTTAAACAGCAATATTTAATATTATCTGTTTATTTAGAAAAACTAAACTCTTAACTCTTAAACTGAATTCTTAAGAAAGAGAGTTGATTACGTAGTCTAATAGAGCATTGTATTCAACTAATGCTTGAGAAGACATATCGCGAGGAGCGCAACCACGGTTACGAGCAAAAGTCAAAGCTTCTACGTAAGGAGCAGTAGGCAAGTTCAAAGAACGATATACTTCACGCTGTCCAGCAATACCCCACTCATCTAGAGGACCAGTACCACCGACAACTAGACAGTAGTTAACTAAGCGCATGTAGTGCTTAACATCACGAAGACACTTGCTTTTGAAGGTGTCATTGGAGTTAGCTTCACCATCGTTGTTCAAGTAAGAATACTTTTTGATGCAAGCATCGTAAGCTTCTTGAGCAACTTGATCGATATTACCAGCTAATTTTTCAGCAGCTTCCATACGAGCAGCAGCACGTTGAAGACTACCTTGGACTGACTCTAAGTCAGAAGTAGTGGGAAAGCGTCCCGCCGCATCAGCAGCAGTAACAACTGTAGTTACAACAGATTTCATTGATTAATTATCTCCTGAGTTGCTTGAAATTAAATTATGGTAAGTTTTCAATGCTGGCAATAAAAGCCAGAAACATTTAGACTAAGCAAAAAACTAGCTAAGGGCAGAAATTACTCTGTCGAAGTAGCTTGCAGCTTCAGAAGTGATTGCGGAACAATCGCCATCTTTCATTTCCATTTTGCGGAATCTTTTGCCACCATTAGCTTCGGTGTTGGTGTTATTGATGTGAGCCAAAGAAGCAGCTTTCATAATACCAACAGCACGACCAGTGGATTGTAAAGGTACACCAAGAGCAGTGTAAGTTTCTTTCAATCCGTTCAAGCAACGATCTTCTAGTACGGAAGCATCGCCAGATAATAGAGCGTAAGTGATGTAACGTAAAACGATTTCGCCATCGCGCAAACAAGCAGCCATACGACGGTTAGGATAGCAGTTACCACCAGCTTGAATCAAGCCTTGGTTTTCACAAATCATACCAGCAACAGCGTCAGACACAATACAGCTAGCGTTACTAGCAATTGTGTTAACAGCGTCTAAACGTTTGTTTCCTTCAGAAATAAAGTTTTTTAGAGATTGTAGTTCGTTTCCGCCTATGCAAGCAGTCTTGCTATCTGCACTTACTACGGCTCTGGAAAAAGCGTCAAGCATTAAGCTCTCCTTAATTGTGACAACAAATTTATTTTTTATTTATTTTGACAGATGCATTGAATTCATCCATCGATAATGAAGATAAAAGATTAAGCTACTTCTAGTCTCTTTTATTAAAAACAAAGTAATAATCTGTAATGTTTAAGTAAATCCTGTTACAGTTTAATCGATGGTTATCTAGTAGTGGTTGTCAATGTCAGTGTGAAAATCATTAATACCAGCAGTCTAGACAATATTAAACTAACTTTACTTTACTTAATCTTTCTTGATTCTTGTGTGATTAATTATTTGATTTTAAATTATTTAGGCTCAATATGATTGTTACAATATTCCCCTAACCAGTTTACACCACCAATTGAGCGCAAAGGCAACACCACTGGATTTTGCTCGGAAATTGAGAGATCGGACTTAACTTGTTCAGCATCAAGTCCGATTATTTGTAATAACGGCTCAAGGTTTTCTGTGTCCACTTGAACCTGACAAAGACCATGAAGCCAGTTTAATTGATTTTGTAATGGCGCGATCGCCTCAGCCTGGACTTCTTTGATCGTTTGCTGTACTGCTGGAGATTCTTTGGCCAGTAGTTTTTCTGTTGCTTTTGGGTCTAAAGCAAGACCTGCTGCCAGTTCTACTGTTTCATAAAACATTGGCAAAACAAAATGTTCGACCAGTCCCATAACTCCCTCAACAATTGTCACAAACTGACCTGCTTGTAGATAAATCGCCACTTCGCCATTGGCACTTTGCACTTTAACTAGACCCGCAGGACTATCTGTTAGAACCCCAACTAAAGATGAGCTATTTTTGGGATTATGCTGCACAAATAGAGCAGTTCCCTGGGAAACTACTTTGGCTTCAGGGGTGGTAATAGTACTTTGTCCTTGTTCAGGACGAATCATAATCAGGGCGGCACCACTGGTTAATTCAAAACTGCGTTTACCTGGAGGGAAGCGGAAGATAGTGCCAGCACCTGTTCTAACCAAAGTCCCTTCATTAAACAGTAGATCGGCGCGAGAATTAGCACCGGTACGCACAGAATCTTGAGGCATAATTACATCACCAAGTTCTGCTCGACTCCAATCTAATTTTTGACCGTAGTTGATGTCTACTTGATTACGTATTTTATAAATTTCGGCTTCTTTAATTACAGTATTAGCCGAAGTTGGAACGCTTAAAAAAGCAGCCAGGCACAAGCCGAGAAGCAGATTTTTAACCCAATTATAAGGTAAGCGATCGCCAAAAAACTGCTGCATATTTAGTATTTATTTTAGTTACAAATAACTTACACTAATTTGATTTCATTTAGCAATATTGGAGATAGTTTTTGCCATCGCAAAATCTTTATCCGTTAAGCCTCCTGCATCGTGAGAGGAAAGGGAAACAGTCACTTTATTGTAAGAAATAGCCAAATCTGGATGGTGTTTTGCTGCTTCAGCAGGCTCAACTAATCGATCGACAAAAGCGATCGCTTCCACAAAGTTTTTAAACTCAAAAGTACGGGTAATTGTTTGTTCTGACTGTTGCCATTGAGGTATGGTTTGAATCTTTTGGTCAATTTCAGCTTGTGTTAAAGGCATGGCATTGGCGGTTGCTGATGCGGGAAATAAACCAAGATTAGCCGCAATAATTAAAGGCAAGAAAATAAATAATTGTTTTGGGAAAAAAAGTTGCATCGATAGCACAAAATATTTAATCAATATATAGAACAGTTGATACTTATACTCTTACTCTTAACTGCATTCAAACAGTCTCCGTTACTGATGAATAATGACCGTTCTTTTCTTCGACGGGAGACATTAATGAATAGAAAGGCTGATGCAGACTAATTAATTGTGCCAAAGTTTTTTTCAAATTCGTGCGAGGCACAATTGAATCGACAAAACCATGCTCTAAAAGATATTCAGAGGTTTGAAAACCATCGGGCAGTTTTTCTCTGAGGGTTTGCTCAATGACTCGTCTACCAGCAAAACCGATAGTTGCCTTGGGTTCGGCAATAAT
>JBDKJC010000525.1:0-3667 GCA_039796815.1 Cyanobacteriota bacterium
GCTGGATACAAAATTTCTTGCTGAATGCGATCGCCACTATCAGTTACAACTTCTACATCTAAATAGCCTTCAGGAATCTTCATTCCTGCTGTACCGTAACCGTAGACTCCCATCGTACCTAAATGTACTAAATGAATATCAAGCCCAGATTCGACAATGGCGCAAAGCAAGTTGTTGGTAGCGTTGAGGTTATTGTTAACCGTATAGCGCTTATGCTTAGAAGACTTCATCGAATAAGGAGCTGCTCGTTGTTCGGCAAAGTGAACGATCGCATCAGGCTTCTCGGCAGAGATTAGACTTAACAGGCGATCGTATTCTTCGGCAATGTCTAGATTACAAAATTTAATTTCTTTGCCTGTCAGATTTTTCCAAGTAGACAATCTTTGTCCAATAGGTGCAATCGGTGTTAGAGAGCTAACTTCTAATTCATTATCTATATTTCTTCTAGATAAATTATCAACAATGATGACCTCAAAGTTGAGATTTGATAAGTGGAGTGAGGTAGGCCAGCCACAAAACCCGTCTCCTCCTAAAATAATAACTTTCATAATTTTCTCCCAACTATTAAGATTTGCTGTCCAACGACCCTGGCTTTGAATCGAATCGTTAAGACACTAACATTAGATCATTTAAGCAAACTTTATGCCTTTATTTTCTGTTTTGCACGAGAATTGGGTCGAGGAATACTGCTTTTCGACTCAAAAAAGCAATTATTTTTATTGCCTAAAACTTTCCGTAGATAAAGCTGATAGCCAAAACCAACAAAGTGGGCAATTGGCATAGTTGCGATCGCGATCGTACACCAAAACCAGCGACTAAAAAAATTGGGAACAGCTTTTTGAGGGTTAAACCAAAATTTCTCGCTGAAACCAGAGTGGTACTTAGCAGTTACACGGGCTGCTTCTAAAGCAATTAAGCAAATACCTAAGATAATTGCGGGAATAGTATGTAAAGCACCGTGGAAAATCATTAAATCCGCAATCAGGGCTGTGGTTAACAGCATAATCCCAAAAAAAGGAATTTTGTTTCTTAAAGGTAAAGTGTCGGCATATCTAGCAGACATGATACAGCTACCTCGACCATATTTAATATATTGTCTCCATAATCCTAGCCAATTGCGGCGAGGAAAGTACCAGACTTTTATTTGGGAGCTAATGTAAATAGCTTTTTCACCATAAGTCTCAAGTAAACGAAAGTTTAGCTCAGAATCTTCTTTGCGGGTAACTTCGTAACCGCCAATATCGGCTAGTACTGAACGCCAAAAACACCCCAGAAAGACTGTTTCGGCATAGCCATCGTAGTGAGGATTGCGATATTTAGCTCCGCCACTACCCAGTAAACTACGGGAAGCTAAAGACACCCCCGCTTGAAAAGTATTGGCAGCCACAAAACGTTGTGCGCCACCAACATTCACTGCCTGAGATTTTTGTAAAGCTTCAACGCACTGCTCGATATAGTCTGGGGCATAGTTACAATGAGCATCTGCCCGCAGATAAATATCACCTTTGCAGGCTTTAAGAGCTATATTAAGTGCTGCTGACTGAATCCGCTGAGGATTATCTAAAAGCTTAATCTGAGGATGAATCCGAGATAAATTTTCGATCTTATCTTGTGTTCCATCTGTGCTAGTTCCATCTACAATTATTATTTCTAGTAAGTGAGGATACTTAGAGTTTAAAAATTTTTGGACAACTGCTTCTATATTGTCAGTTTCGTTATAAGTAGGAATGATGATCGAAACAGATGGGTTTTTGCTCACACTCATATTGATTCTGGTCTGGGGTAGTTTATATTTTTATCATTAGTAGGTAAATTTGTCGCAAAAGCACCATAAATCACACAAAGCAGTTAAATATCTAAATTTGTATCTGTTGTCTAATTTTATTTAACTATTTCCCATGACTTTTGTTTCTCTAACCAAAGTAGTATTCTGTAACTCACTAGGATCATAAATAGCCTCACTTTGATTAGCAATCGGCTTAATTTCTGACTAACGGCTACAGCAAACTCCATCGTTTTTCACCCATTCGAGGGCAAGCAGGGGCGTAATCTGTGACTTAATTTTTACCTTTCCGCATATCATTTAGGGCAACGGTTTTGTCTCGGAATTAGAAGAGGTTCAAAGCCTCTTGTAATCGAAGCTAATAGCTAATAGCTGATAGCTGATAGTGTCCTAAAGAATTAATTCCCTAAAGGGTATATGCTGAGCGGTATCCTTTACAGTAATAGCTTTGCTGGAATCATTGCTAATCGGTAAAAAGATTTGAGCAGGCAATAAGTATCTGCTTTTAAGCGCTTAAACCAGGATAACTTAAAATAACGATCGCGTATATGACGGTGATTAACAAATTGCTGAAAAACCTTGATTGATGAGACACCAGTAGTATCGTAATAAGCTATGGGAAAATGTAACAAAGTAGGATGAGCAATTAAATTAGCTCTAATATTGTATTCATAATCCATGCCTATTGATAAATCTTCTCGATACAGTCCAATCTTTTCGATTAGTTGTCGAGAGTAGAAAGTTGACTGGTGACAGACAGGATTACCATACCAAAATAAAGTTTCGCGCCAAACCTGCGGCTGCTTGCAGTGTCTTTTGAGATATCGATTACGACTGCGGGAGATAGTTTCTCCTGTTGCCCATAGCCACTTATGTTGAGCGTAAGACTTTACTGCTCGTTGAGTTACATCATCGGTAATCAAGGTATCTCCTGAGTTCAGAAACAAAATCAATGTTCCTTGACTATGCTGAATACCCTGATTAAAAGCTGAGGCAATTCCCGAACCTACCTGGGGATAATAAGCAAAATTATGACGATGATTATAGGCTTGTAACCGCTTTAACTCTGCATCACTGGCATGGTAGTAAATCACAATGTGGTTGATAGCGCAATATTGCTGTTGACTAACGTTACTTAAGGTAGTGAACAGATCATCGTCAATTTTGGCGGTAATTGTGACTACATCTACAGAAATACTACTAAACATTAGTCATTGCGAGAAATATTAGTTTATATATGGATTATGGTGCTAGCTTACTACGTATTTGACGCTCTCCGACCTTTAGGTACGGAGATTCCTAAGAGATAGTTAATCTTAGAGGGTTAGCCAAAAACCCGCTACTCACTCGCTCCCAAGGGAGTCTGTGTATACATATTTTATCAACTACACACAATCGGCTTAAAAGCGCGAAAAAAAGGCGCGTTTTGAGTAAGAGTATTCTTACTCAAAAGCCACTGCCCGTTGGCGGGGAAACCCCGCTTAAGGTTATTGAGCAAGAAGCCGAGGTTTCTGACCCATTTATTAAACGATGAGTAAAAACTTCCAGATATCTTTGAGTTTGTTGTTTAAGATTAAAATTGGCGATCGCTTTAGCTCTACTATTGCTTCTTAAGTATTGATGCCGAGTGTCATCGGCTAAAATCCAGTCAATTCCTTGGGCTAAATCTTGAGGCTGCTCGGGCTGGGCAAGATATCCGTTTTGTTGATGTTCAATTAAATCGGGCATTCCACCAATCTTAAATGCAGCACAAGGAGTAGCACAAAACAAGGCTTCTAAAACTGTATTAGGTAAGTTGTCTTGTAGAGAAGGGGCGACAAAAACATCGGCGGCGGCATATAGCAGGGATAAGGCGACATCATCGCTTAATTGTCCAACATAATG
>JBDKJC010000526.1:0-3666 GCA_039796815.1 Cyanobacteriota bacterium
AATCTTTTTGACAATTGATAAACCAATACCAGTATTCTCTATGGATATAAAGTTGATTATAACTATCGTCAATCAGATATTATTTTTCAGCCAACCCAAACGCCAAAAATAAATAATTAAACTAGAGGCGATCGCCAGCATTATCCCGATACAGAAAGGATAGCCCCAATACCAGTTAAGTTCTGGCATGTTCCAACGAGAAACTTCAGTATTAAAGTTCATGCCATAAATCCCTGCCACAAAGGTTAAGGGAATAAAAATGGTGGAAATTACCGCCAACAGCTTCATCACCTGATTCATTTTATTACTCACCGCTGAAAGATAGACATCCATTAAACCTGATGCCAGTTCACGATAAATTTCCAGGGTGTCAATAATCTGAACAGTATGGTCGTAGCAGTCTTTAAGATATCGCGAGACATGATCGGCGATTAAAGGATGACCGTCTCTAATTAAAAGATTTAAGACATCTCGTTGAGGCCAAACAGCACGGCGTAAAGATAGTAGCTCCCGTTTAATTTGATGAATCTTGCCTAAAGTAGCTTGTGTCGGCTGAGTTAAGACTAGTTCTTCTAATGCTTCAATTTTTTCCCCATATACCTCCAATACGGGAAAATAACTATCAATTACCGTATCCCAAAGTGCATAGGTCAGATAGTCGGCTTGCTGTTGGCGAATAATGCCTTTATTTTTGGCGAGGCGATCGCGTACGGGGGTAAAACAGTCTTGCTGGGGTTCTTCCTGTACAGTTAAAAGATAATTTTCACCCAAAATAAAACTAACCTGTTCTAACCAAACGCCCTTAGCATCCAGATTAACCATCTGGGTAATAACCACTAACTGATCTTGATAGTCTTCAAGCTTGGGACGTTGAGGGACATTAACCACATTTTCTAGTAATACAGGATGTAAATCAAACACCTGTCCTAGCTTCTCTAAAATCGAGCGATCGCCCAATCCCCCTACATCCACCCAAGACACCGAATCGGTAGTCAGATGAGCTACGCATTCCTCTGGGGTTAAATTAGTCGCGTAGTGATGTCGATCGCGATCGTAGTCAATTAAAGTAATTTGTGGTGGTTTAGCTCGTGCGGCGATCGCCATCGTTCCTGGCATACTGCCTGGTTGATTGTAAGCGTAATTTAGTGACATCGAGCGATAAGAATCTTCACTTCGATTGCAAGAGCTTTCAGGGGTAATCATAAATTAAGTAATAATCATCAGTTGTGCATCAAATAATTCTCTCTTGACCGATCCTTTTTTAGGCAAACTATTCTTAATCTAAAATTTCTATTTATAAAAACAACTTCCAAACGACTCAGTTTGATTTTTAGTGATGTAGGTTTTTTCGTTATATTTGGCAGCTTCCCTAGCTGATATTTAGTTACAACCGCTTAGTTATATGCTTTTCGTATCATAAATATGATGCTACACTTGATTAGCTTGCATTTTTCATTTGATTAATTCGTATTCTAAAGAAACTCTAATTATTTATTAATTCATGGAAAATATTATTACTGCTTCGCCTGTAGAAACATCTAATTCATCTACAAGCGATAACCTTTTAGATTTAACAGCCTTTACTGAAGCTTTGGATTTCTTGCGCAATGATGCTGATTCACTGCGTAAATCTTATGCTACAGCCAAACCTTATCCTCACTTAGTAATTGATAATCTTTTTCGACCTGAAGTGCTTGACCGCATAGCAGCGGATTTTCCTAAACCCGACCAGAGAGATTGGTTAGTTTGGGACACTCGCAACGAGTTAAAAAGCACTTCTCGAGGTATTGAGGGATTATCCACCTTTACGCAAATGTTTTCCCTTTGGCTCAACTCAGTAGATGTGGTAAAAACAATTGAATCAATTGTAGGTATAGACAACCTAGTAGGCGATCCTTCGTTCCATGGTGCAGGATTACACGAAATGCATCGAGATGGCTGGTTAGCAATGCATGCTGACTATACCAGACACTTTAGTATGCCTCTAATGCGTCGGATCAATGTCTTGATTTATCTCAACCGAGATTGGGATGCTAGCTGGGGAGGAGAACTGGCGCTGCAAGATGCTACCAACGAAGATACTAGAGTTAGTTATCCTTGTTACTTCAACCGCACTATTATTTTTCCGACAACATCCAAAACTTTTCACGGCGTTCCCACTCACCTATCCTGTCCACCAGATCGTAGTCGTAAACTACTTTCAATTTACTATTGGAGTCCGATTCCTATGCCTTTATGGTCTAAAGTGGGAACTCCTTTGCTGTGGGCATCAGACAATAATAAAAAGCTCAAGAGATTACTCAAGGGAGTCTAATCTTAGATCTCATCCTGGTAAATCTTTGGTTAGTTATCACTTCCAAGTTAACCGTATCAATCTAAAACGCATAGAAGCAGACACTTATTTTTTCGTGTTTGCTTTTTTATTTTTGATCGGGATGAAACAACCTCATAACTTATTAATAACTTCAAGAGCGATCGCCTTAAATTACCAATCATCTTAAAAAATCTTAAACTTGCTGCTCAATTGCTGCTTTGTATACCTGCCGAATTTTCCGCAACACCCGATCCCAAGTAGAATTTTTGCAATCTGGGTTGGCAGGATCGCAACTGTGGATTGCTTCAACTAGTTTTGCTTCCCTCACGTCTACATAGCCATCGCTGTAGACTAAAGCACTAATTTTTTCTAGTAGTTGATGATAATCTTCAGCCGAGTGGTTTTCACCAAAATATTCCTCCAGCCATTGATAGCATTCAGTAGCTTGGACTGGTCTTAATTCTGAGAGTAGAGGTCTAATTTCAGGATCGTCAGCTAATTTAAAGTCTTGAGCTACACGACGCAAGTAGGCTCTTTCTTCTGGTTGAATTACACCATCAATCCAGGCAGCAGCAATGATAATTTTGAGAATTTGCTTCATCTTTTTTGTCCTTGTTTCACCCATCTCACTGATCTCGTACTAGTCTCACCATAAAAAATCCATCCATATCAGATTGGTGAGGATAAATTTTAATCCAGCCTTCAGAGTTTGCCCAATGTTGCGCGATCGCATTATTATGATCAATACTCCAATTTGAATTATTTTTCAGAAACGATTGTACTACTTTTTCATTTTCTAAAACATTAAGAGTGCAAGTGGCATACACTAACACACCTTTTGGTTTGACGCAAAGTGCGGTCTGTTCAATTAGTTCTGTTTGTAACTCAAAAAGTGACTCAACGGCTTGGTTAGTCTGTCGCCAACGGATATCAGGACGTTTGTGTAGCGTACCTAAACCCGAACAGGGTGCATCTAGCAATACTCGATCTGCAAGATTATGAAAGCGCTCAAGTTCCCGACTATCTCCTACTTCTATTTTAATTGAATTTAACCTTAACCTCGCTGCATTTTCCCTAACTTTATTTATGCGTTTAGCAGCGCGATCGCTAGCAATAATTTGACCATTATCACCCATTAATTCGGCTATATGGGTAGTTTTACCGCCTGGAGCAGCGCAGGCATCAATTATCGTTTCCCCAGGCTGTGGATCGAGTAAATGCGTGACTAACTGGGCGCTGCTATCTTGAATCATCCACCATCCCTGCTTATAGCCTGGTAAATCGGTGACAGCCCCTGAATTTTCCAGTCGTAATCCTTGAGGTAAGTTTGGTATGCGCTCAACAGAGATCCC
>JBDKJC010000527.1:0-3661 GCA_039796815.1 Cyanobacteriota bacterium
GTTATTTGGTAGCCATACCTTTAGTTTTAGTAGTATCGGCACTCAATCAGCAAATTTGGCATGGACAAGGAGGCAGCAACCCACTATTATTTCTCGCTTTACAGGCTCAGGATCGAGTGGCGCTACTGATCTTTTTTAGTACCGCTTCCATCGCTGCACCAATTTTTGAAGAAATCATGTTTCGCGGTTTTTTATTACCGTCTTTGACACGATACACTTCCGTTAACGGTGCGATTGTGATTAGTGGTTTCATCTTTGCGATCGCTCACTTAAGTTTATCCGAAGTCTTACCCCTTGCAACTTTGGGCATCGTCTTAGGATTTGTCTATACGCGATCGCGTAATCTTCTTGCGCCCATGTTGCTCCATTGTCTTTGGAACAGTGGCACTCTAGTTAGTCTGTTTGTTTTGGGCGGCGGAGTTTAATCTTGATGAGGTAATTGTTCATTGTTCATTGTTCATTGTTGAAGCCGACTTAGCCAAATCTGTTGTTGAGGTAGAGGTAAGGGAATCCCCGCTGCTTCAAAGGTATTTTTAAGACGACGACGAAATTCGCGAGAGATTTCCCACTGTCTTAGGGGTTCGGTTTTAAACCAGAGGCGAATAATAAAACCGCGTTCGGCAAACTCTTCAACACCCAATACCAGTGGTGGTTCTAAAATTTTAGCGCGACATTCACAGTCTTGATACATTTGCTCTGCTACTTCTTTAATTAGGGCGATCGCTTCATCGACATTGGCGTAATATGCTACAGGAATTTTTAAGTCAGATCTCGACCAACCATTAGAATGGTTAGCAACCACGCCGATCGAGCTATTGGGAATAGTAATTAAACGTCCTTCCCCATCTCGCAGTTGAGTAATGCGTAAATTTAAGTTCTCGACTAAACCCCCAACTTCGCCGATTGTTACCACATCGCCAACGGCATATTGATCTTCAAAAATGATTAGTAAGCCGTTAATCGTATCTTTAATTAAGTTTTGAGAAGCAAAAGAAAAAGCTAAACCTAAAACTCCAGCGCCAGCCAGTAGAGGGGTGACGTTAAAACCAATTATGCTGAGGGAGATAAATAAGGCAATTCCTGCCCACAGAAAAGTCATAATCCCTCTAAACAACCGAGAGAAAGTATTAACTCTTACCTGAAGTCTTTGATTGATATTGTTATTTAAAACATAGTTCTGGGTAAAAGCATCATTAGTAATCGCGGCATTAATTTTAGCGATCGCCGCATAGCTTAAGCGGATTAAAACATAACAAACCCAGCTCACAACCATTAACTGTAGGGGAATCTTGAGGATAGTAATACTCCATAGTTGGAACAAACGAGTCTGGGGAAATAAACCTAAAATGATTAATGTGCCACCAATCCAAACAGTTAACTGAATCAGTTGCAAGAGGCGATATTTTACTTCCTTAAGGTTAAGTGTTCTTCTCTGTTCTAGTTGAGATGGTAGATCGGCATCTTGGCTAAAGGTAACTTTTGTCTGGGTTAAGCGTTTGATCCAGCGCCACAACATAAAGTTACTCAATACCATCAGTAACAATCCTGCCCCTGCTAACTTAGCTTGCTGGAGTAAATAAGCAGGCTGCCTTTCCAACTTGGCTTTTTCTAAGCCTCTTTGAATGCGATCGCCAATTTGCTCTGCTTGAGTTGCTAAATCAATACCATCAACATTAATATCTTTAGGTTTGAGAGTTAAAATAGAAATTTTTTTACTGCCAACTAACGCCTTTAAACTTTGCTGATTTTGATCTCCTTGAGCAACAAGAGTTAGTTGAATAGAATCAGCATTTAAATAAATATTTTTAATCTCAGCTAACTGTTCTTCTACATAGTTAATTCGTTGACCTAAATTAGATTTTTGGTCAGATAATTCAAATAAGCAACTACCATCTAAACGGACGCAAGCTGAGAGGATTTTATTAGCCGAATCACTTTTTATCAGGGTTGACAAGTTTAGCTTGGGTAATAATGGTGACTGCGCCCAAGTCGGAGTAGCCAACCAAACAAGTAAAATAACCGTACTGATTAATACCGCAAAAAAATTTCTTTTAATCTTGCTACCCATAAAACATCTCGTGTTGATTCCCTTATTGGGTTTCTTGCATCTTAAATATTAACTCAACAAGCAAAAGATGCAATTAATTTAGGTGTTTTTACTAAAATAGCTATTGGCTATTAGCTATTAGCTATTGGCTCTAAAGATTACCCAAAAAATAGATAGAATCATATTTATTTAAGTAAATAAATTTACGTATTGATAGCTTAAAGCTTAAAGCTTAGAGCTTAAAGCTAGGAACTCATTCATTCAAAAGAAGCGAATTTAGATTAGACGTTGTAGATAAAGTTAAAATAAGTTTTTTAAGTTTTTTACAAATGAAGCGATAAGTGCGATGATCGACCACTATGTTAATAAAATAAAGATTGTTAAATCTCGATAACTATTAATTATTTCAATGTACTCCAAAAAAATTTACGGTTTAATTATGGCGATCGCGATCGCCGTAACCTTAGTTCTTCAGTCAAACAACAGTATAGCGGATGCTTCAGAGCATACAATTTTCAGTAATCAAATGTTATCGCCCCAAAAGGCTTTGATTGCTCAAGCTCCAGCTGCTAATGGTGAATTTACTCTACCGCCTTTACCCTATGCCTATGATGCTCTAAATACCTATATTGACAGCGAAACAATGACTATACATCATGACAAACATCATGCTAAGTATGTCACGAATCTCAATGAAGCGATCGCTCTCCATCCTGATTTAAAGGGACAATCCGTTGAGGATCTGTTAATTAATCTGGATACTTTGCCCGAAGATATTATGACTACGGTACGCAATAATGGCGGTGGTCACGCCAATCACAGCATGTTCTGGTCAATTATGACTCCTGAAGCTCAGGGTCAACCTACTGGTGAAATTGCCGAAGCAATTAAGACAACATTTGGTGACTTTGCCACTTTTCAAGAGGAATTTAATACTGCTGGCGAAAAACGCTTTGGTAGTGGTTGGGCTTGGCTAGTCATGAACGATCGAAAAGAATTAGAAGTTATTAGTACTGCTAATCAAGATAGTCCCCTAATGGAAGGTAAATACCCCATTATGGGCAACGATGTTTGGGAACATGCTTACTATCTCAAATATCAAAACAAGAGAGATGATTATTTAACCGCCTGGTGGAATGTAGTTAATTGGGACGAGGTGAATAAGCGATATCAAGCAGCCAACAGTTTTTTTGAATAAGCGCTTCTCAGGCCGATTAGTAGGTTAATTAATCTTCTTAAAAGCTATTAGCTTTTAGCTTTTAGCCTTTAGCTTTAGAAAATTACTTAGATCAAATACCAAAAAGATACAACGCAAATTGTAGGGGCGAACCACTTTTCGCCCTGACAGAGTTTTATTTGTAGCAAACATTTAAGTATTTCATATTAAGTATAAGAGCTAAGAGCTAAGAGCTGATAGCTGCCCTAAAGGGTTAGCTTCGCGTCATAGCTAGGGCGAAGCCCTTTACTTAAGTCCCTTGAATTTTTCGATTCCGCCTATGAATTCATCGGTCATCAGATTCCAGACCGTGCGATGTTCATCAATTTTCACATTGGCTTGCACTTCCATCCCTGGTCGGATATATTTCTTTTCACCATCAACCATCAGATAATCCT
>JBDKJC010000528.1:0-3659 GCA_039796815.1 Cyanobacteriota bacterium
GGTGTCAGCGCCGATTTTGTTACTACTGAAGATTTGGCTATTTTAAATTAATGTCGAACTCGATCTAAAAGCATTCGTTTTTCGGCACGGGCGATCGCTTTATATGTCTGAGCAACGGCATCGGGTTCAACGGAAATGGCATCGATTCCCCATTGAACTAGCTTATCGATTAAATCGGGATGATCCACGGGTGCTTGACCACAAATACAGCACTTAATATTGTAGTCATGAGCAGTTTTGATTAATTCGGCGATCGCCTTTTGCATTGCTGGATGATTGGCGTTTAAACCGCGATCGCTAAACTGGGTTTGTTCTCGATCTACTCCTAAAAGTAATTGAGTTAAATCGTTAGTGCCAATGGCGATTCCTTGAACTCCAGCGCGGATATATTCAGGTAGCAACATCATGACCGAGGGGACTTCTGCCATAATCCAGACTTGAAATGAGTTTTGGGTAGTTAAGCCTATGTTTTCTAGACGGCGATAACAAAATTTAAACTCATCAACACTACGGACAAAAGGCAGAATGAGCTTGATATTGTGATAACCTTGTTCTGCAACTGTTTGTAACGCTTCTAACTCTAGGTCAAATAGGGTGGGATTAGCTAAATAATGATATGTCCCGCGATCGCCTAAAACTGGATTTGAGGATTTGCTGTATACATCTAACGAACGATAAAATACGGGGCGAGGAGCAAATGCAGAGCTAAACTGACGCAAATAGTTGCTTAACGTTGCCACAAATTGCCTCTGAAAAGATTCTTGCCACTGAGCTAAAGTTTGAGAAGATAATAAATCTGCCAACATTAGTTCTGAACGTAATAGTCCCACTCCATCTATTGGTAGCTTTGATGCTAGGGCAATACTTTCTGGTTGAGCCAGATTGACCATTAGTTTAGTGGCAATGGGATAGCTCGGATATAATACACCCTGGAAAACAGGATGATTTACTTGATGTGTCGTCGGGGGATAAACATGACCATCATTGCCATTGAGTAAGATTCGATCGCCATGATCCAAAATGCTAGTAGCATTGGTGGCGTTGGCGATCGCTGGAATACCTAGTTCCCGCGCAACTATGGCAGCATGGCTATTTTTCCCGCCAATTTCGGTAATAATTCCTCTTACCTGTTTGATTAAAGGGATGTGTTGAGGATCGATCGCTTTGGTCACTAAAATAGAACCCGTGGCAATTGATTGGAGATGAGTATCTAGATCTTGGATGACAGCTATCTCTGCTTGAATAGTACCAGGTGATACTGGTATCCCTGAGAGTAAAGGTGGTGTTTGAGGTAAGGGTGAGGTTAGATTTTGAGTTATTTTGGCAGCTATAGGGTTATGAGCAAGGCGATCTCTTAATTGAGTAAAGTAGAAATTCGGTGTAGTAGTTGATGGCGGGTCAAATGTATTCCAAACTAAATGTTTTATTTGAGACTGTTGCTGGAGTATGTCGTGAGTAACCTGGAGTAGTTTAGCGATCGCTTCGCGATCTAAGACATAGGTTGTGGCCAGATTTTCTGGAGGTAAATATGCTTCTAAGCAATCATGGAAGGGTGTAGATAAATTAACGTTTTGCGCCCGATATGCATAGTTTTTATGTCCTAGGTGTTGAGATATTATCTGCTGGAAATCGCGGTCTAGATAATATTCATCTGGTTCAGCATCTCCTTGAAGTAAACTTTGTTCTAAACCCCAATTGGCTTTGATGGCAATAAAATCATTGCTGATTTCGACAATTCCTGAAGCATAAGCACTTTTAAGGGGTCTGACTAACACTGATAAGCCGATCCGATCGGGACTTAAGCCTAATTTCTGCCAATAGATCAGACTAGTAGCGGTGAATAACTCCGACCAAACTGATTTAAGTGCTGCGGTTATAGCTTCACTATTGCAGTTACAAGTATGCGATCGCCATAATGTATTTGCGCCGATCTTTTCGCCATAAGGAGTAATGACAAAAGGTTGTAAAATTAAACTAGAAGAATTTAGCTGTTTTGTTGCCTGAAATATTTCTGTTTGCCAGATTTGCGGTATTTTTGTCCGTTGAATCAGCTGTTGACTATTACGCGCAAAAGCTTGTCTACTTTGATAGTCTTCGTCATCTAGGCTGAACTTGGTTAATAATTCTTCATTACTCAGCCGTAAAAACTCACGCCATAAATTGTTACCTAAAACAAAGCCAGGTAGAATTGAACATTCATCTTGAAGTAATTGGCTGAGAATAAAAAGTTCATTCCCAACCAACGATTGTTCTGCATACTGAATTTGTGACAGCCAATAAATATTTTTCACTGCTTAAGTTACAGCAGCTAATTCTTGTTTAACCGAACTTTTAGTCAAAAACTCATCACTTAACTTCATAAATGCTTTAGATCCTGCCGAATTAGGCATCGCTACAGAAACAGGGGTAAATAGATCGACTGCTTTAGCTACGTTGACATCCATGGGAATTGATTGATTAAACAATTGTTCAGGAACAAAGTCGTCTTCAACTCGTTTCATCACCTGCTTATAGTATCTACCCATTAATCCCCCAGCAGATAGGATAAAGACGATTCCCAAAAGCTGAACGTTTACAGGATGGTTATCTTTGTGACTTTCTTTTAGTTTAGCAATTCTTCTTTCCAATAGCTGAATTCCCACTAGAGACAAAGGTTCTGGTCTAGCAGGCAAAAGATAAAAATCGCTGGCAGCAAGACCACTACGGGTCAAGAGATTGTAACCAGGAGCGCAATCGAGGATAATAAAATCATAATAGTCAACCACAGGCTCAAGAATCTGTCGAATTAAAACCCGTTCAAAATCATCCCAAACCTTTTGAAACTCCTGTTCATTCTTAGCGATCGCCTGTTGATGAAGCATTTCTGAAACTTGATACTCATCATAAAGTTCGATGTCTCCAGGCAACAATTCCAAGCCGTGAATGCCACAAATCTGAGGCACAATAATATCATCAATATTTAATTTACTCCAAGGATTGGGGTCGATCGCATTTTCTAGCAGATAGCTAAGAGTATGTTTTTTCTTGCGCAACTTAGCAAAATCATGGGGAGAAAGTAGACTTAAGGTGGCGCTGATTTGTGAATCTAAATCTAAAACTAAAACTCGCTTCTTGTGTCTTTGTGCTAAACAGGTAGCTAGATTAACAGTCAGAGTAGTTTTACCTACTCCACCTTTCATGTTGACGGTGCTGATGATAGTTCCCATGTTTGAAATTCCTAACTGTTCTTGTTAACGTTAGTGTCTCAATTAGGATTGTGGCAACGGTAAATCATAATATTTTCTATAGTTTTAGCATCAATACTGGTAGTAAATTGTACTACTTAGAATTATGCTGTCGTTAATTATGAGCGTTGAACCTTAATTTATCTGCTTTTGAGCCTGGGGCGATCGCGATATGCCTTAAAGGATACCGCAATCAACAGTTCAAGCCTCTCCAGCATTTAGAAGATTGCTTTAGATTGCAATTAATGCTGAGTTTAACAATAGACCTCTTGCATAAATAAAGTTTAAATAAATTTTAAGAACGTAAGAGTAATATATTGTCCCTTTCCCCTTTCCCCTTTCCCCTTTAACCTGACCTCACGCAAGAAGTCTAATTTATGCAGCGGTAAAGTCTTCTTGTGTCAGAGTAGCAGCGCTAACATTAACCAGACTCGC
>JBDKJC010000529.1:0-3657 GCA_039796815.1 Cyanobacteriota bacterium
GGACTCACCAGTAGATTCTAATTGAGGTATGGGAATTTGTTTGAGAACGACAAAATCGGCATTTTCTGGCTGATGATTATCTTTGACTAAATAGGTAACACCAAATCCTCCTCTTCCCAATTGACGAATAATCTGGTACTGCCTATTGACAATATCATCTGAATTCAAACACATAGCGCTAACTGAATACAAAAGTATCTAGCATCTAACTAGATATATTGTATGGTTAGTTCGCACTTATTTTGGACTATCGCTAATTCATTTAAGCTTTGCAACATTTGCGTAGTCGATTAATACCTTTAATACCTTATGTCAAATTTAGGTATATTCACTAGGGTATTCCATCACAATCAGGTTAAGTATAGTAAATTAAGTATAGTAACAAAGTACATTCACGCTAGGAGTGATAGAGAAAATTGTTTGTTCTCAATGGTTATGAATATTTCTTGGGTTTCTTACTCATATGCAGCGCAGTCCCAGCCCTAGCTCTGACTGCCTCTAAATTATTAAGACCTGGTGAAGGTGGTCCCGAACGCCAAACAACCTATGAATCTGGAATGGAACCCGTGGGTGGCGCTTGGATTCAATTTAACATCCGCTATTATATGTTTGCGCTGGTATTCGTGGTTTTCGACGTAGAAACAGTCTTTTTATATCCTTGGGCAGTAGCTTTTAGCCGTTTAGGATTACTAGCATTTGTAGAAGCCTTAATTTTTATTGCCATTTTGGTAATTGCATTAGTATATGCGTGGAGAAAAGGAGCTTTGGAGTGGTCATGAATTCCCCAACATTTGAACAAAAACAGCAAGAAAAAATACTCAATCCCAGTCATCCAACCCAGATTACTCAGGATTTATCAGAAAACGTGATCTTGACTACGGTAGACGACATCTACAACTGGGCAAGGTTGTCTAGCCTCTGGCCAATGCTTTATGGTACTGCCTGCTGTTTTATCGAGTTTGCTGCTTTGATTGGCTCTCGATTTGATTTTGATCGCTATGGCTTAGTACCCCGTTCTAGCCCTCGTCAATCGGATCTGATTATTACCGCAGGGACAATTACCATGAAGATGGCTCCTGCTTTGGTGCGTCTTTATGAAGAGATGCCCGAGCCAAAATATGTCATTGCTATGGGCGCTTGTACCATTACTGGAGGCATGTTTAGTAGTGACTCGACAACTGCGGTTCGAGGTGTAGATAAGCTAATACCCGTGGATGTATATATTCCTGGCTGTCCTCCTCGCCCAGAAGCTATTTTTGATGCGATTATTAAGCTACGCAAAAAGATTTCTAATCAATCGATCCAAGAGCGAGCTTCAACTATCGAACAAACTCATCGTTTCTATAGCACAAGACATAACATGAAAGCGGTTGAGCCAATTCTTAACGGTACATACCTGCAATCGGCAACTCGCCAAGCACCACCAAAAGAGCTTGCTGAAGCGATGGGGATGCCTTTACCAGCAATAGAATCAGTAGAAACAAAGGAGGCAGAACGTGGCTGAAGAAGAAGCAAACCAAAATCCTCAAGAAAATGAAGCAAAATCAGAAATAATTGCTGCGGGTAAAACATCAAGCTGGTTAACTGAAAACGGCTTTGATAACGAAGCTTTAGCCCCTGATATTTCTCAGGTTGAGATGATTAAGGTCGATCCTGACCTGTTATTACCCATCGCTACTGCCTTGTATGCTTATGGCTATAACTATCTTCAGTGTCAAGGAGCCTACGATCTCGGTCCAGGCAAAGAGTTAGTCAGCTTCTATCATTTGATTAAAGTTGCTGATGATGTCTCGCAGGCAGAAGAGGTTCGTCTTAAAGTTTTTCTACCGCGAGATAATCCTCATGTTGCTTCGGTTTACTGGATTTGGAAAGCAGCAGACTGGCAAGAACGAGAAAGCTATGACATGTTTGGCATCATTTACGACGGACATCCTAATCTCAAGCGAATTTTAATGAATGAAGATTGGATTGGTTATCCTTTGCGTAAAGATTATGTTTCCCCTGATTTTTATGAATTACAGGATGCTTACTAAGTTCAGCAAAGTACTAATTTAAGATTTTGATTTGACCTCTAGAAGTTTACTGACATAATCTATAAATACTTCTAGAGGTTGTAAATCTGACAAGTAGATTTAATTTAAAGCTATTTCATTCTGATTGAGTTACAGGTATCCTAGTTAGCTAAAAGCGATCGTCAGTAATCAGTAATCACTCTCATTAATTACTGGTGCTTGAGCCAAGGTCATGTGCTTTTGTTGAGCAACAATTATTTGTGATTGGCGAACTTCGGCATTAATTGCTACGGTCTTGACATCATAAACTTGAGTAAAGAGCTTGGGATAAAGTCCAATCCCCACAATCATTACCAGAAAACAGGCTGCGATAAATATTTCTCTAGGATTAGCGTCATTAAAGGGAGCTTCTCCAGGTAAAACACAGCTATTGCCAAAACATACCGCAGGTTCGTTGGTTGGCTTTTTCATTTTCGCTTGATCGATGTCACAGGCTAGAGCTTCATTAGAGTTGAAGAATACTAATCTGAGCATAGACAGTAGATAGATTGGAGTCATAATGATTCCTACCGCAGCCAAAAAGATCGTTACTGTCGAAAAGGTCGGGCTGTAGACATCGTTGGTAGCCATGCCGACAAATATGGCAATTTCACTGGCAAAGCCACTCATGCCTGGAAGAGCTAGAGAAGCCATTGCAGCAGCGGTAAATAAAGCGAAAGCTTTGGGCATTACTAGAGCAATACCGTCCATACGATCCATAAATAGAGTGTGAGTGCGGTCGTAGGTAACCCCTGTTAAAAAGAATAATACAGAGGCAATTAAACCATGAGATAGCATCTGTAGCATTGCGCCACTGGTGCCGATATCTGTAAAGGAAGCAATCCCAATCAGCACAAATCCCATGTGAGATACGGAAGAGTAGGCTAAACGGCGTTTCATGTTGGTTTGAGCAAAAGAACTAAAACCGCCGTAAACAATGTTGATTACTCCTAAGGTGACTAATAAAGGAGCAAAGTAAACGTGAGCGTCGGTCAACAGTTCCATATTGAAGCGAATTAAACCGTAGCCTCCCATTTTAAGTAGTACACCCGCTAAGATCATCGATACTGGAGCGGAAGCTTCACCGTGAGCATCAGGTAACCAAGTATGTAAGGGAAAAATAGCTAATTTGACACCGAAGGCAATTAATAAGCCCGCATATAAAGGAACTTCTAAGGCTAAGGGATAATCTTTTAAAGCTAGAGCAGCAATATCAAAAGTGAGGTTGTCGCCGTAGAAAGCCATGCCTAAACCCGCTACCAGAATGAAGATCGAGGCCGCTGCGGTATACAGTAAAAATTTAGTAGCTGCGTAACGACGCTTAGAACCACCCCAAATAGAAACAAGTAAATATACAGGAACTAATTCAAGCTCCCACATGACGAAGAATAACAACATATCCTGTGCCACGAATACTCCAATCTGCGCTGAATAAAGTACCAGCATGAGGAAGTAGAAAAGGCGAGGCTTACGATCTACTTGCCAAGCAGATAACATTGCCAGAGTTGTAACAAATCCTGCTAATAAGACTAGAGGCGCAGAAATGCCGTCTACTGATACTGACCAACTGATTCCAAGTTGAGGAATCCAGCTATAGTTTTCGGTT
>JBDKJC010000530.1:0-3651 GCA_039796815.1 Cyanobacteriota bacterium
AGCAATGAATATGCTGAAGCTACGATCTCTGTATATGCAGGACAAGTGCTGTCTTTTAAGCCAGTTGGTCAAACTGAAGACATGATGTTTGTGAGTAGTCAAGCCTATTATCAGACAGGAAAAGCCATCAAAGGCGGAACACCTATCTGTTGGCCTTGGTTTGGCCCCGATCCTGAAAACCAAGGCCGTGCTAGCCATGGATTTGCCCGCGATCGCTTTTGGCAAGTGCGGGATGTGGTTAGTAATCAAAATGGTGCGACTCAAGTAACTATGGGACTGGTAGATATCCCAGAAACTAGAGCAATCTGGAATTATAGTTTTGATTTGTCCATTGTGATTACCGTAGGTAAGATTCTAACCATCAATTTAGTTACTCGCAACACGGGTTCAGAATCTTTTTTCATTACTCAGGCTTTGCATACTTATTTTAAAATTGGCGATCTTAATCAAGTCAGAGTATTGGGTTTAGAGAATAAAGTCTATTTGGATAAAGTCGATCGCGGTCAACAAAAAACTCAGTCTGGAGTAGTTACTTTCTCTGGAGAATGCGATCGCATTTATTTAGATGTTCCCCCTCAATTAACTATCGAAGATCGCGCCCTAAATCGGCAAATTAAAGTAACTGCCAATAATAGTAAGACGGCAATTGTTTGGAATCCTGGGGTAGATATTTCGGCGAAAATGGCTGATTTAGGCGATCGCGACTACGAGCATTTTGTCTGTGTCGAAACCGCCAACGCTGCTAATGAAATAATTGAAATAGCTGCGGGGGATTATTACAATCTGACTGCTAATTACAGTTTTCAATAGAAGAACTTTACTTCTAGCTATAAGCTACAAGCCAATTGAACAGGGAGTCTTGAAGCCGTTTAGCCTCAAGGCAAAGTTTTTGTGACTTTTAATACTCCAGTTATTTATTTTAACTTGTTATTTTAATTTGTTTTTGTGCTTGAAGTATGTATAATTTATTGATGTATTTTGTAGTACCAAATGCATAAATGCAGGTGTTGCAAACTATATTCACATCAAAATAATTATTAGAGGAATCAAATATGGCAACTGGAACAATTACGATTCAAGGTGATAATCAAAATGCTCGTATTACCGACCAAACAGAAGTTACAGGAGTTAATATAACTGGAACACAAGGGCCGGATATTTTAAACGGTTCAGATGGTAATGATACAATCACAGCCTTGGGCGGCAATGACACGATCTTTGGCTCCTTGGGTCAAGATTCAATTGATGCTGGTGCTGGTAGAGACACCATCGATTACAGCTCTATTAATGGCGCAATTACTCTATTCCCACAGGGTATACTCGACAATGGAGATCCTCAAGAAAGTCAGCTGACCAATATTGAGACAATTATTGGTGCTTCAGGTCAACCCAATACAATTGATGCTTCTGCTGTTACTACTCAATTAGGTGCTACTCTCAATATCGATTTAGGGACCAACAAACTAACAGTTAAAAATATTCCCAATCTTGGCACTCAAAGGTTTACTGTTCAAAATTTCGTGAATGTTGAAGGTACGCAAAATAACGATCGGATCCTGGGCAACAATGAAGCTAATACCATTAATGGCAATGGTGGTAATGACTTTTTAACTGGTGCTGGTGGCAATGATGCAATTACAGGTGGTGATGGTAACGATACCTTATCAGGTACTAATAGCACTGTTAAAGGTGTAGGGGAATCAGATATTTTGACAGGGAGCAATGGAACGGACAAGTTTGTGCTAGGAGATACTAGTGGCTCTTTTTATGAAACTGGAGGAAATGCCGACTTGGCCACAATTAACGATTTTGGTGCGGGAGACCAAATTCAATTAGGGACTGGTGATACTTATCGAATTGAACGGGGTAGTGGTAATTTCAAAGTATTTACGACCACTAATGGAGCCAATGATTTAATTGCTGATGTCTCTTTTGGTTCGAGTAGTGGGACAAATAATTTGCGCACAACTGACTCTGCCGATCTTTTGGCTGGAGTACCAGAAGGTGATTTTACCATCGCTGGTGGTGAAAGTGTGGGGATTTTTGTCGGCTCATAGCAGTTTACAAGAAATTATAGTCTACAAAGAAATGGATTCCATCTTCTTGTAGAGAACTTCCTTTAGTTTCGAGATCGACTAGAGGAATTCCCCAGTCTAAACGGGCATTAAATTTATCTCCCAACGCCAAATTTAAGCCCAATCCTAACGAAGCTAAAGTTGTATTAGCAATTTCCAGATCATCAGTATTCCAAACTGTACCAAAGTCAAAGAAGGGGGTAACTTGCAGCAAGCCGTCCAATTTTTGGTAGCGTAAAATCGGGATGCGTAATTCCGCCGAGGCAAATAAACCATCGTCACCCAAGCTTAAATCCTGGCGATAACCTCTAGTACTATTGATACCACCAATTCTAAACTGTTCTGAAGCTACTAAACTTCCCGCTGATAGCTGGACATCACCTCGTAACAGTAGTAAAAAGTCTTTGTCCAAACGTCTTGTCCATTGGCTTTGACCACGCCAGGAAACGAAGGTACTATCGGGTTCACCATCATCATTAATAGTTGAGTTGAGAGCATCAACTCCGAGACTCAACTGGGAACGTAAAGCTAAAACCTCTCGATCGTTACGCTTAACAAAGTCCTGAAACAGTCTGACAGCGCTAATTTTAGTTTCTCCCTCATCGTTGGCACCGCGAGAGAGAAAGAACCTGTCGTTCATCAAAAAAGTTTCACTTTCACTACGGGTGAAGCTAATCCCGAGAGCAAATTCTTGAGTTGGCTTGAGCAGAATTGGCTGACGGAAACTTAACTCATAGTAGCGAGATTTAGATTCAAGATCGATCGCCGTAAAGGGTTCTTCAATGACATTATTAGAGTTTATGCCCACAGCAGCCTTGAGTATGCCGTTTTTGGAGTTAATCGGTAAGCCATAAGCCAGGTTAAAAGTATTACTCCCTTTAGTGCTAGCATATTCCAAGTTAAGGCGATCGCCAAAGCCGAAGAGATTACCGTGGTTAATGCCGATAGTTCTTTGGTTCGTGCCGACACTGGGAGATCTACTGTTATTTAAGTCGATCGCCACATTGAAGACATCTGCTTCTTGAATTGTAATGTCCAGTACACTAGTGCCTGGATTAATACCTGCTGATAATTCAGCCGATAGATTAGCAATCAGAGGATCGAGACGTAATAGTTGTAGTGCCGAAAGTAGCGAATCGACATTTATCGGTGTTGCTGTGGCGGTTTCCAGGCGATCGATAATATAATTCTTAGATAAATTTTTTGTTCCTAAAACGTTAATTTCCTCAAACTTTCCTTCTAAGACAGTAATTTGCACTGTACCGTCGTTTAATTCTTGTGGTGGAAGATAAGCTCCTGAATTAACGTAGCCTTGGTCAGTATAAAGCTTGGTAATAGTGCTTCTGGCTTGAAATAGCTCGGCTAAAGTCAAAGGACGGTTAAGATAAGATTTCAGCGCCTGATTTAATTCTGGTTGAGTAAAAATAGTGCTGCCTACCACCTCAAAGTTTTTTACCACAATCCGTTGAGGAACTTGGTTATGGGAAATGCTGGATTTAGTTTGTTCCCCAGATTTGCTGGAAACCTGGGCAGCTAGTGACTGTAGTCCTAGTAAGCTCAAAGCGATCGCTAAAAT
>JBDKJC010000531.1:0-3648 GCA_039796815.1 Cyanobacteriota bacterium
ACTTTCACAATCATGTCCTGGTTGGTGTCATTGCCGAAACCTCTCAACCCGTACCGCCACCAAATCAAAATCTTTCCGAAAGTGCCTTGTTTTGTAAATCCGCACCTGGTTGGATTGGCCCAGACTTACAGATTGCCTTCGTCCACGTTCCCTTTGATGTAATTATTGGTCAAAACTATCCCAATGCCATCAGCATTTTACCTGGGGTTGTTCGTCCCCTATCTCGCGGTTGGATACGGTTAGCTAGTAACAATCCCTTAGATAAACCTTTAATTAACCCTAACTATCTGGGAGTTGAATCCGACCTGGAGAGGTTAGTTCAAGGAGTGGAAATTGCCCGTGATATCTTTGCGACTAAAGCTTTTTCTGGTTGGGTAAAGCAAGAAATACTACCAGGTTCAGCCGTGAGCGAGCGCACTCAATTACGTTCCTTTGTCAAGCAAAGAGCTGATTCTTATCACCATCAAGCGGGTTCCTGCAAAATGGGCAGCGATCGCCTGGCAGTTGTCGATCCCCATTTACGTGTCTATGGAGTACAGGGATTACGGGTAGCCGATGCCAGTGTTATGCCTGTCGTACCATCGGGTAACTGTCATACAGGTATTTTGGCGATCGCCGAAAAGGTATCTGACTTAATTAAACAGCAGCACAGTTTATGACAGTTTAAATAGCTATTAGCTTTTGAAAGTTACCCACTACCCACTACCCACTTAGAATTATGACCTTACAAATTTTTTCCCAAGTAGCCCTAACTTGCCAAGACCAGACAGTTACTGAAAAATTCTACAGTAAACACTTTGGTTTTAAACGGGCGAGAGTTGCCAAACTGCCAGACGGCAATCAAATTGTGTTTATCAAAATGGGCGATAGTGCTGTGTATCTTGAATTATTTCAAGCAACGGAAAATTTACCCATTCCTCCCGCGAGTAATGATGGTTATCAGTTTCCTTCAGTGCGTCATCTAGCTTTTAAAGTCGATGATGTAGATGCCAAATTAGCCGAGATGGGTAACGATGCCAAAATTACCCTTGGTCCCCTTAACTTTGATGATTATATTCCAGGTTGGCGCACAGTTTGGATTGCCGACCCCGACAGCAGAATTGTGGAGATCTCTCAGGGATTTGTCGATGAAAACAATCCTCCACCTTTAGAAATGAATTAATTAGCTCTTAGCTTTTAGCTTTTAGCTTTTAGTTACTGATAATATCCATTTTTTAATGTCGCTGGCTAAGACAACAAGCCAAAAGCTAATTTATTAAAACTTTCTTGCTAAATAGGAAGGACAAAAATATGACTGGAGATACTCTTGCATCTAATCTCGCTCTTACGCCCAATCTTTTCGAGCTTCAAGGCAAGGATACGCTAATTACTTATTCCACCATTAGCGTTGCTGGCGTACCACAGTTCAACTATCGAACACCAGGTCTCAATCTTAACTTTAGCGATACAGATATTCGCGTCCAAGACACAGAAATTAGCCGAGAAATCACGGTTACTTTGGAACAAACTCCCGACCTACAAACAATCACTCTAACTTTGTTCCTGCCTAATATTAATTTACCGCCAAAAGTAACAGCAAATCCGATAGAAACTGTGGCAATTATTACGACCGAGCTTACCAGTATTGGCGGTTCTGACTTGGTTGATGGTCAACTACAAATTTATGACACTTTTGCTCTTGAGGGAACAGCTCGTCTAGTTAACTTTTAGTTACTGGGTTTTTCATTTGAGTAGACCACAACAATGAAATTTAAAAAAGCTAAGAGCTAAAAGCTAATTGAAAGATACGTATAAAAGGATTTAAATTATGGCTAGAGTTCAATTTACCTATTTTACAGGCTTAAGAAGATCGTTTGTGAATAATGTTCGCTTGACTGGAACTTGGGATAACAATGGGCGCTATTCTGAGCAGTGGACTACTTTACCAATGCAACAAACAACTGGTGAAGATGGCTGTCCTTGCTTTACGGCGACAGTAAATTTAGCTGATTCGCAAATCGGTCAACAATTTCGTTGGGGTGTAATTTTAGATGCAGCAGCGGGAAATAACCTCTGGGGCATAATGACCGAAGAGAACGATCTTAATTCTACAGAACGCGATCGCATTTTTACCCTCCAAGCTCCAAATAGCTCAATTCAAGAAGAAAGCTACTACCTGACTCATTGCCGTCGGTTAGGAGCGCAAAAATATTACAATGGTGCAACTCAACCAGGGATTCAGTTTGCCGTGTGGGCGCCCAATGCCCGAAATGTGGAAGTTGTCTTCGGTCAATCGAGCGGTTACATTACAGATACTGGCGTGGGAGAGGATACTAGCCGTCAGCGAATACCACTGTCTCGCCTAGGAGATGGAACTTGGCAAACTAACGGTGCAGCATCTCTAGCTGATTTTACAGCCTTCGATCGCCTGCCTTATATGTTCAGAGTAACCAAAGCAGACGGAGCGGTAGCCTATAAAACCGATATATATTCTCGCTGTCAGATGGGTAAAGGTAGAATTAACCCTGCCAATCCAGAACACCCCCCTTACTCTGGGGATTATCGGCAGCTTGACGGCTCAGTTAGCTGTTCGGTAATCATCGACCCCGATACAGTTACCAGAGAGCTGGAAGAGGAATTTTCGCCCCAACAGATATTTATCTCAGAGGATGAATTCTGGCAAACTGAGTTCGACCCTAATCGCCCCGTACCCCGTCGCGTGGAAGACCTGGTTATCTACGAACTCCATGTCGGCGCTCTTGGCAGTGGTCAAAATCGACCAGGCAACTTTGAAGATGCGATGAATCTGTTGCCGTATTTAATCGATTTGGGAGTAAATGCGATCGAACTTCTGCCCCTATCTGAATTTAGAGATGAGGTCAATTGGGGGTATGAAACTTCTCACTACTTCGCCCTCGAATACAGTGCTGGGGGTAGAGACCAACTTAAGCATTTTGTTAGAGCCTGCCACCGTCAAGGAATCGCGGTGATTCTCGATGTTGTCTATAATCATTATTCTCCAGATGCAGTGCGTGCGGAATGGGCTTATGACTCGGACGTTCCCGAACAAAACGTTTATTACTGGTACGAGGGTAATTCTAGTAGTTATCCCCAGCGAGATGGCGGCTATATAGATAACTACTCTACAGGCTTTGCTCCTCGCTTCTATGAGGAAATAGTGCGAAAAATGTTTATCAGCAGTGCTTCTACTTTAATTGAAGAATTTCACGTAGACGGATTTCGAGTCGATGCCACTGCTTCGATCCATTTATATAACGTGCTTCATGCCGACGGGAGAAGATCGGATAACGTCAACGCTTTTGGTGCTAAATTTCTCAGGGAATGGACGCGAACTATGAAGCTGATTCGTCCCGAAGTGATGCTGATGGCAGAAGATCATTCCGATTGGGATCGAGTTACTGCGCCCTGGGAAAATGGTGGTTTGGGATTTGATGCCACTTGGTATTCTAATTTTTACCATCATCTTGTCGGGGATGCTCAACCAGGAACACAGTACGCCAGATTAATTACGACGGTGGGATACGGAGGCAATGAACCTCTGGCAATGGATTACTTTGCTGGGGCGCTAGCAGCATCTAGCGATCGCAAAGTGGTCTATCATGAATCTCACGATGAGGCTGGTAACTCGCAAAACTCCAGACGAACTAT
>JBDKJC010000532.1:0-3648 GCA_039796815.1 Cyanobacteriota bacterium
GCCTCTTCTCTACATCAAATGGGCGTCAAAAATGTCATCATTACTTTGGGAAGTCAAGGCTCTCTCTACAGTAACGAACTTGAGAGCTATTGGCTCAAACCAATCGATGTTCCTGTGGTAGATACAGTAGCTGCGGGAGATGCTTTCAATGGAGCTTTAGCCGCAGGGTTGGCATCAGGAAAGAAATTAAAAGAAGCAGTACAGTGGGCGACAGTAGGAGCTGCTTTATCGGTAACTAAAAATGGCGCACAGTCTTCTCTACCAAATAAGGAAAGTTTTCAGCAGTTATTAGAGCAACAAACATTATTAGATTAGCCGTGTTACTCGATCAATTTGTAAATCCTTCTAAAATTTCTAACATCGCTGTTTAATAATTGAGTTAGTAATCTGAGAATTTTGGTTGCTGAGATGAAGTATTGAGGCAAAAAAATGGTTCACTAAGGTAAAAGTAGCTCAGGGAAATAGATTAAATAATTTTCCATTGCCAAAAGCAAGTATTCATGCTCCAATAAGGCAAATAACATCTAGGGATTAGCTAGAATAAATTTAGAAAACTTACTTAATGCTAATTTCAGCAATTATAAAATTATAAGCTTGGCAGTTTTTATGGCATCATTTTGAAACAAAGGCTGATTTAATAAAATACTAAATAAATAGCAGGTGCAAGCAGTAGCTTACATTAACCAAACAGCAACATGACAACTGAAAACATACATTTACGCTCTGAATTTATTAACACTCAAGTCATTGCCCGTAACACTGGTAAAAGGTTAGGAGTGGTAAAAGAGGTCTTAGTAGATATAGACCGCAGAGAAATAGTGGCTTTGGGACTACGGGACAACATCCTATCAGTCTCTGGAATACCAAAATATATGTATCTTGATAGTATTCGTCAAACTGGAGATGTAATTCTGGTAGAAGATGAAAACGTTATTGAAGATATTGATGTTGAAATCTATAGTAAGTTAGTCAACTGTGAGGTCATTACTGAAGCTGGTGAGCCTCTAGGTAAAGTTAGAGATTTCCAGTTTGATGCAGAAAACGGTGCGGTAAACTCTATTGTGATTGCGTCTTTGGGTATTCCCCAGATTCCCGAGCAGTTTATTAGTACCTATGAGCTATCCATCGAAGAAGTTGTTAGCAGTGGGCCGAACCGCCTGATTGTCTTTGAAGGTTCGGAAGAGCGGATCGAGCAGATTTCCGTCGGACTGTTAGAACGTTTGGGAATTGGTCGTCCTCCTTGGGAAAAAGACGATGTGGGTTATTATCCTCAAACTATTAAGGCAGAAAATCAGCTACCTACAGGTATTCCCCTGCGCACGCCGATCTCAACGACTGTCGATAATCGAGAACCAGTGATGGAAGAGCGTTGGGACGAAGATGAATGGCAAGAGTCTCGTACGGCACCGACCCCCATGAGACAGCAAGCCGAAGCAATTCCTTATGAGGATGATGATTACGAAGAAAATAACTGGGAAGACGCCGATCCTGAAGTCTACGAAGCTCAAGTATATGAAGCGCCACCGGTGAAAAAATATGAATATGAGGAAGTTTCTAATGATGATGTTTGGGATGATGATACCGAACCCAAAGCTTATAATCCTCCTCCCGTGAATATCCCTGAAAAGCAAAAAGCTCCTGAATATGAAGAAGAACCAGGGTAATCGGAGTCAGAACTTAGAAAACTAAAATGTTACGTCTGGACAAAAGATATAGATCTAGAGGCTTAAAGGCGGGTATCAATACTCGTCTTTTTTGTCGATCTTAGAGGCTATTTCTCAAGTAAGCGAAGTGAACAGTGTTAAACAAACAAAAGCAAGCAAGTTTGTATTTTTTGTGTGGGTTGCCTTGTTCAGGAAAAACCACATTTGCAGGAAGATTAGCCGAAGAGAAGGGCGCGGTAGTATTTTCGCTCGATCGATTAGTTCTGGCACTTTTCCCAGAAGAGGACAATTTTGAGACTCATCGGAAGTATGTACAACGAGTTGAAAATACTTTTTTCCCGATAGTGCAAGACTTACTTGGCAAAGGTTGTAGCGTTGTGATGGATTTCCCAAACCATACTAGGCTAGAGCGGGATCGAATGCGACAGCTTGGAGTTGAAGTGGGTGTTGATGTTCATCTTTACTATTTGCAAGCAGATCTAGAAATTGTTATCAAGCGCATCCAACACCGTAACTCTGAATTAAAAAGCGGAGAGTATCATCTTCCCGATCACCTACTCAGCGCAATAGTCAAAAAGTTTGAACCGCCAGAGGAGTTTGAAAACCCGACTAAGATGAAATTAGAGTGGTAAAGGTAGAGGAGAGTAGTTTGTGCATCTGGTTAGTGTGATATCATGTCCGTTTAAATAGTTTAAATTAAAGCTCGCGCAAAGACGCTAAGACGCAAAGATTTTATAGTAAGTCCTGGAGAGCATCCTTGCAACCTTCTTCTCTAGAGTTCAAATCCATTAACATAAATTAGGAGAGCCCTTTTAACGAGCTTAAAATATATCGTATAGCTTTTTGGATTGCAGAAGATATCTATATTCTCGAAGAAGTCAATCAAGGCGATCGCGTCGGAATTTATCTAAAAAGTAGTTTTGTTTATAATCCTTGAGTATCAAAATCTGAACATTTAGCTAATTTTTCATAACTTCCCAAACTCAAATAATTATAGAAAGAGCGATCGCTGTTGCTTGGCTAAGAGCAAATATGGTTGTTTGGTAACCTATTGAAGCAGATGTTCTCAGCAATAATAGCGATAAATTAAATCGGCGATGGATTTTACCGCGATCGCCACTTCGGCAAAATCTAGTTAACGACAATCCAGAGGAAGTAAAATTTTTAGCCAAACTATTGTTCCGATTCAGGAAAATAGAGATTAAGATAGTGCGAAGGATTAGCTTGATTTGCATTTATCTATCACTATCTGATTTTAAAATATGGGAATTAATTCAATCGTTGAACAAGCTCTACAAGACGGCTATCTGACCCCTAGTATGGAAGCTGAAGTCGGCAGAATTTGTGATACAGCAGCCGAGTTGTCGGTAGAAGAATACATGGCTCTAGACAAGCTTATGGGTTCTCTACTTACAGGAGAAGTGGTAGCTGTGCCTCGTAAACAGTTTATTAACGTCATGGAAGAATTGGTTCTCAGTGAAGCGATCGCCCGCGTAGCCGAAATCGAACAAACTAGCGATTCTTCTCTAGATGTCGGGGATATTGCTGCTTATGCCCTAAACCGTTTACCTCCTCTGTATGCCACCACTGAAGAAGGGGCTAGTTATCAGCGTCAAAGAGCTAAGCAAGAACTACAAAGTTTAATTCAAAAACAGGTTACTGAAGCGATCGCTCGCTATTTGGATCGGCCAGAATTTTTCCCCGAAAGGCAGGCAATTAGCCACAAAAACGATTCTCAAGTGGCAAGCCAACTCAGCAGCCTGTTAAAAGACTATGCTCCCAGTTACGAACAAATTAATAACTTCTCCTAAACTTTAGTTTGCTTAGTCTACTCGCGATTAAAATAACTGAACTACTGAACTAGCGTCCTTGGAACTTTTGTAGTTATTTTTTAGTCTAGAAAAAACATCCAGAAAGTCTATACTGAGGTTAATTAAGTACATGAGTCTATCTCTTTCTGCATCCTGGTCAAAAGCTAAGATGA
>JBDKJC010000533.1:0-3632 GCA_039796815.1 Cyanobacteriota bacterium
CTGCAATTAGAGCAATATTTTGCTCGATGGCACATTCTGCGATCGCAGTATCCCAGCCAATTGCAAACCCCGATATGACCGCAGTGGGACGATATTGAGTCAGTACAAAATTAGCAGTGTCAAGTAGAGCTTGATAAGTACGCTCAGAATATTTACCAGGAAGAGAACTAGGGCGATGCCCTGTGAAACCTAAAATCATAAAATCACATTTGAAACTTTACTTACCCTTGTCTGAAAAGACTCTTAACTTTGAGGATGTTAATTAGGCAGGTTAGAATTTAAATTACCAACCCTTAAGTAAATCTAAAGATATTATGGTTAATACTATTGCTCCACCTACCCCTCCTAAAGCTCTATTAAGTCCAGAAAAGCATTTAGAGATCTATCAACAGATGCAATCTGATTTAGAGGCAACGGTTCGGTATCAAGAAGAATCAATAGAATATCACCAAAAATCTTTAACAGTACTCCAACAAGAAGTAGAAGTTACTAAGGCTCAGTTACAACTTTGTAACACTACTATTGCTAGCATTACTAAAACTCAAAAACTAGTTCCTGACATATCCAAAGCTGACAGTACGGCTAGCAGTAATGGAAACTATCCTGCTCAAGTCGAGAAGAGCGAGTCTGAACCTGACTCTGAAGTAGAGACAGCAACCAAAACCGAAACTCAAACTGACTCCAAATCTACTAAAAACAAGAGTAAGTCTGGTAAACCAACATCAGCTAAAACTACTACCAAGAATCAAACTCCAGCTAAATCTAAGTCAACCAAGTCTAAAACCCAGAAACAACAGCAGAAAAAGCCCCAAACAAAGGCTACTAATAGTCTTCCTCCATCTGACAAGTTAAATCAGTTTGAGAGTATTACAGCTATGATTATAGACTTGATGAGCAAGCAACCAGGGGTGATAGAGGTAGCTGATGTCATTAAATACGTTTATCCCAATGGTCTTGATGAAGCACAATACAAAAAAGCATCTAGTTCCTTTAGCAGTGTCTTGGGTATTCAGTCTAAAAAAGGAGTCTTGGAACGTACTGTACCTGGTAAATATCGTTGGACAGGACAAAAATAATCTAGAAAAAAATTATGCTAGAACAAAGTTGTTCTAGCCAGTGACTCAGTATTCAAAAGTTGTGTAGTTGAGCTAATGCTTTTATTGCGCCAATCTTAGATTTGGTTTCTTGAACCATTGCAGGAGGAATTTCAGATCCTCTTATTTTCATCTCAGCTAAAATCTTTTGTTCTGTCTCTAAACGAGTCTGAAGAACTTCGATGGGCCAATTAAGCATACCAGGATTTCGTTGCAAATATAGGTAGGGATTCATCAGATTTTATCATCTATAATTTCACCCACACCAGCCCGACAGGGCTAAATTTGATATTGAGGTCAAACCGATATCAGCTAATAATGCCGATTGGCTTTTGTTTAAACAAAATCTTGTCCTGTTTTGATTGTTAGGTGAAAGTTATTCATCCTGTTCGCTTTCACCCAACTCAAGAAGATAATTAACTGCTTTTTGAGCTTGATAAACTGCTTTGAAAAATGCCTGAGCATCTAAATTGAGTAGTTTCCAATAGTGGGCTAGATAAGAAGCATGATGTTCTAACTCTGTCTTTGCCAAACCAAAGTGATTCCCTAAAAAAGAAGCTCCGATATCGGCAACCAGTTCTTCTTGGTGATAGATTGGGTCATTTATATCTCCAGAATAAGGTCGATTCAGTTCCTCAGCCGTTCGATGGACAAGTTCGTGAAATAGAGTAGACCAAAAACTGTCTCTAGACTTAAATTGATGAAGATGAGGTAGATATATTTTTCCTGTGCGAAAGACATGATAAGCCTCGTTGCCACCATAGGTAATGTCTGCGTTAATACGACTGACAAAAGTTTCAATTTCCTCTTCCTCTATTGCCACTGGTTCGTCAGAAGACTGAGGGATTAAGTCTATTATCTTAATTTCAGATTGGCTGTCATCGATGCAGTCAGCGTTAAAAACCATCAGCCATTTAAAGGTGCGCAAAAATCTTTCTTTTTCTTGTATTTGTCCTTGTTCATTCTCGACTTTTTCGGTTATTTTACTAGTATTTCCCCATCTCAGCCAGGTAGTTTTCGATCCCTTTTTGACACTCCAGCCTCGCTCGTTACATTGAGCCATCCCAATATAGTAAGGACTTGAATGACCGAAATAAAGTGCGTCCATCTGACAGAGCAGAGGATTGATGCCACTGTAGGTTTTTTTGGTAATTAAATTTTGGTAACCAACATTATGCCATGGTTGATGCCAGGGAATAGTTCCCCGTTCTATTAATTCCAATAGTCGGTTAGTAACCGTAGTAAAGTTTTTACTAATTTGAGATTTGACGTTCTTATTAGTAGTCATGAAAATTTTTTGATAATTTCAATTACATGACTACTATGGCGACAGCCTCATAGTTCAATATGTCAAAACTTATTTATTTTGGCGGAGGCACATAACCGACAATTTTTTCAATCTCTCTTTTACCTGCCTCGAATGCAGATCTACAGGAGTAGTAACCTTCAGGACTTAGAATAATATGCTTGTCGAAGGAGACAATTTCATACTCCCAAAGCATCCCTGGATAAAAATATAGCAGCAAAATATGATCTAAATAGATGAAAACCTCTTTAATCGTTAGCATAGCCCTATCTCATAGCGACAGGTATATTATTTTAACGGTTTTTTCTTCTAAGATGTTTTTAGATTGCGAACTATTATCATTTTATCTTTTGAGTTCGGCGAACACCCATATACCTTCAGGCTACGAATGTGTACCTGTAGATTCGGCTTAGCTAATCCCTGCATAGTAATAAATAGTGCGATAGGTAATACCAGAGCCATTAAAGGTTAACCATCGGTAGGCACATTCTCCAGCTTTATACTTCCAGGAACTTCGACTCCAATCATCCCAAAGCCAGAGCAAGCCAATATCCCAATCCTTAAGAGCCATGCCGATACGAATCCAATCCTCATAGTTATCGGCATAGATGGGACTGATTGAGTAAAGCAGCTCTTCTACAGTACAATTATGGTAGGTTTGGCTGCCAGAGTATTTAACTTGAGGTTTAGGTCTTAGATTGTTAAGCCAAGATGCAGAAATAGTGGGAATTTCAAGCTGATCTGGTGCAATTAACCAGTAATACTTCCCTGTTATCGGATGAGCGGATGGAGGCAGAGTAGAAAGTAGATTTTTTCCTCTTACCTCTAAGCCACTGTTAAGTTTAAAGCTTTTCACTGGTAGATCTACATAGTAGAGAAATTGTCGGCGATGGGGACGTCCCGAACTATAACTTACTGTAGGAGGAAACCTCATAGCCTGAAATTGTTGCAGGGCTATAGTTGAGTCACAATCAACAGCTACCAAATAACGATTTTGATACTCTCCACATAACAGGCTGTAACCATTAGGAACAGCAGGATATAGCCCTTGTTCTCCCTGCACCCATACTTTACCATCTTGAGCTAAGGAACGAAACAAGACTTGGGGTAAATAATAGTTTCGTTGCCATTTCTTGCCCAAAGGACGTTTGTTGATACAGGGTACGAGTTTCCAATAACTTGGTAATCGAAATAGGCTTTGAATTAGAGAATGCGGAGTTAGATTTTGAATC
>JBDKJC010000534.1:0-3622 GCA_039796815.1 Cyanobacteriota bacterium
TACACTTCGGTTAAGATAGGAAGCAAAATTTAACTCTAAAATTTAGGCAAGTAACCACTATTAATGAATCAACTGCACAGCGCCTTCACTTTATTTCTGAGTTTATTAGTTGAGGCAATACCTTTTTTGTTACTAGGAATATTACTTTCTAGCTGCCTAATATTTTTAATTGATGAGAAACAATTAATTACTAAACTACCGACAAATCCGTTTTTAGGTTCTCTTGTGGGCAGCTGTATTGGTTTTCTTTTTCCTGTCTGTGAATGTGGTAATATTCCTGTAGCCAGAAGATTGTTGTTAAAAGGAGTTTCTCCCTCCGTAGCTATTTCGTTTCTCTTGGCAGCACCGACAATTAATCCGATTGTCATTTGGTCTACTTGGGCTGCTTTTGGCAATCAACCGCAAATTGTGATTTTTCGCGTC
Organism: Cyanobacteriota bacterium; assembly: GCA_039796815.1. GTDB lineage: Bacteria > Cyanobacteriota > Cyanobacteriia > Cyanobacteriales > Xenococcaceae > Waterburya. Next base: position 424 of record JBDKJC010000534.1, read on the forward strand.
TTGTTTTCTTTAGCGATCGCCACTATTGTTGGTTGTGTTTTCAGTACCCAAAAAGATGCTCGGTTACTGTTACAAACTTCCTTTGCTCGACGATTTAATTCTACTATCTATTCTCCGTCGGAAAATACTGCCGAAAAACCTCCACTGTTACAGTCTGGTAGTTTTATTTTAGATGCAGGTCAAGTTTTACCCTTAAATAATTCTTTGTTATTTGATAGCGTTCAAAGTCAATCATCTTTAAAATTTAAATGGCAATCTTTGGTCGATAACTTACTACAAGAATTTAGTGAATTAGGAGGAATGCTAGTTTTTGGTAGTGCGATCGCCGCGATCATTCAAGTTTTTGTGCCACGCGAATTTGTTTTAAACCTTGGTCAGGATACCATAACTTCTATTTTGGCAATGATGTTACTGGCAGCCATTGTCTCTATTTGTTCGACAGTTGATTCTTTTTTTGCTCTTTCTTTTGCTGCTACTTTTACTAGTGGTTCTTTATTAGCTTTTTTAGTATTTGGTCCTACCATAGATATTAAAAGTATTGGTTTAATGTCATCAATTTTTAAACCAAAAATAATTATTTATATTTTTACGATAGTTGCCCAATTAACCTTTATTTTTACCCTGACTTATAGTTACTTTTTCTAAGTAATTATTATTTTTGATTAAATGCTATGAATTCAGTTAATGCCCAAAAATCAGACCCTAACCAGAACCAAAACAATCTTTTATTCCCCTGGATAGATGGATTAGCTTTATTGACTTGGGGAAGTTTGTTACTTAAATACGCTGTAACAGGACAGTACAAATTATTAATTCACCCCAATTATTATGGATTAGTATTAGCCAGCAGCATCATCTTAATAGCGTTAGGAATTATCAAAATAAAACTAATCCTAACTCGCACTCAGCAAAAAACTAGCGAACATCTAGCTTTATTTCCCCCTGGGTTTAGTAGTAGTTTACTAATCTGTGTGGCGATCGCTGGATTACTGATTCCACCGAAAATTTTAACCAGTCAAAGTGCTATGAAGACAGGAGTTAGAGATATCCCCCTCACCCGTTTTCAACCCCAATCCTTTGGTAGGACTACCAAACCAGAAGAGCGATCGCTAATTGAATGGATTCGCACAATTAATGCTTATCCCGAACCTGATGTCTATAAAGGACAACCAGCTAAGGTTAGTGGTTTTGTGCTGCATTTAAAGGAACTTCCCGATAATTACCTAATGTTGTCTCGTTTTGTAATTACCTGTTGCGCGGTAGATGCCTATCCCATTGGTATTCCTGTCAAACTAGAAACCAGCCGTAACACTTACCCACCTGACACTTGGCTAGAAATTCAGGGAGAAATGAGCGCTCAAATTTTGCCTGTTAAAGAGCGAGTAGACTCAAAGATTGTGATAGATAAGCGTTCTGTAGCTTTAGTGGCTAAATCAATTGAATCCATCCCGACTCCCGCCGATCCTTATAGTTACCAGTAGTAACATATGACTCTTAAAAGATTATCCCAGCCGAGTGACAAAATGGCGATCGCTCTAATTACTTTTCTAGCTTTGATTATCGGTTTGCTACTTTGGGGTGGTGCTGCTTGCGATGATCGATGTATCTTTCATGCGGGGGTGCGAGTCAATGATTTTAGCTGGCAAGATAAAACTATTACTGGAGAGGATAGAGCCTTTATCTTAAGCTTTAATCGTCCGATCGATCGTGCTAGTGTCGAGAAAAACCTAGTCATCACTCCGCCTCTACCTGGTAAGATTAGCTGGTCTGGGCTAAGAATGGCTTATACTTTAGAAACTCCTGCACCCTATGGCGAAACCTATCGCCTCACTCTAACTGGAGCAAAACAGAGGTATGCCAACCAAACACAACCAGGAGAGTTAATTCAGCCGTTTACAGCCGAATTTCGTAGTCGCGATCGCGCCTTAGCTTATATTGGTACTCAAGGAGTAGAAGAGGGCAGATTAATTCTGTTTAACTGGACACGACAGCAAAAATTAATCCTGACTCCCAAAAATTTAACCGTATTTGACTTTGAAAGCGATCCTCAAAGAGAGCGTTTTCTGTTTTCTGCTACCGATGTCACTCAGGGCGAAACAGGAATTCAAGGATTGCAACTATATACTGTCTCTATTAGCCTAAATTCTCCAAAAGCCAACCAGAATAGCCCCAAAATAGAATTAGTTTTAGATAATCAAGAATATCAAAATAACAAGTTTGACCTTTCTCAAGACGGAAAAACTATTGTTGTTCAGCGGCTGAACCGTCAAAATACTCGTAACTACGGTTTATGGAAAATTGTCGAGAATCAACCACCAGAATTAATTACTGATGACCAAACTGGCGATTTTTTAATTACCCCAGATAGCCAAGCTGTAGCTGTAGCCAAAGGAGAAGGGATTGCCTTGCTACCTTTAGCAACTAATGCCGAACCGATTGATTTTTTGCCTAAATTCGGTCAGGTGCTTGATTTTACGGCTGACGGTACTGGTGCTGCCATGATTGACTATCATACTGATAATGCTAAATTACGCTACACGCGATCGCTAGTCTATGTCAATAATCTAGGAATCCAAAAAAAGCTCTTAAATACAGAAGGGTCAATTCAAAATTGTCAGTTCAATCCCACAGCAACGCATCTATATTGCTGGCTAACAAAATTAGCCAAAGGAAAAGTATATGTTGAACAGCCTTATTTAGCCAAAATTAATCTTCAAACCTTGCAAACTACAAGTATAGTGAATCTAGTAAAGTATCAAGATAGTAGAATTAGTATTGCACCCGATGGATTAGGAATTCTTTTTGAGCGATCGCCCAATAATCATGCTTCAGCTGTTGAACCTTCGGCAACGAGGAGTAATACTATCTGGTTGGCAATTCCTAATTCTAGTCAAACTAATCCTACTGCCATGATGATCGAGCAATTACCATTTGTCGGTTTTCGACCACAGTGGCTGCCTTAACAGTAGGTAGTGGGTAAAAGTAGCAAGTAGCAAGTAGTAAGTAGCAAGGTAGGAGTTAAATTACTCATTATTTGCGTATTGCTATAATTCCCTGTTGTAATTCTGGTTATAAAGGGGAACGAATCCCGAAGCTTCAACTATTGACTGACCTTGATTTGACAACAACATTTCGGCATAAGCCTTACCTGCAAGCTGATCGGGAGTTCCATCCAGGCGAATTACGACAAATAAACGGC
>JBDKJC010000535.1:0-3622 GCA_039796815.1 Cyanobacteriota bacterium
AGCTAGGAGAACCTGGTAACTACAGTTGTAATTTAAATAAACACGTTGAGTATGCCCATCATATGTTCTTTGGTGATGGTTTAAATCGTCCCAGTCGGACTGAACACCTCTGGATGATGACCCAGATGGCGCGTTGGGGACATATTCCTTTTCCTCGTAACTGGGTAGAAATTTTAGAGAGAGTCTGTCGTGTCAGTACTTTTAGTACCGCAGCCAGGGAATTAGAATTAGGCGATCTTAAATATCGTCGTAGTCCCATTCAGCTATTTGATGGTATTGAATTTGATGCTGAAGATCCCATTGGCTATCTCAATCATCTAGGTATCGAACGCAACTTTACCATCGCCGAAGTTCATTTAGCTTCGCCAGCTCTGGTTGCAGCCTAATTTAGTAATTAGTAGGGTGGGCAACACCCACCTAATCACGATCATATTTTTTTAATTCTTGTCATAGTGCAGTTCCAATTAATGATTAAATAATAATTAAGAGTGCGGAGCGATATCTTCAACAAGTAATTAGGAAATAAGAATGCCAAAGAAAATAATTTTTTCTCATTCATCCTTAACTATTCAAACTTCACCCCTTTTTATTTATGCAAGCTAAAAACAGACAAGTTTTAGAATTACAAACCCCTTCGATACCCAAATCTTCTTTTGTCAACATCGAAGGTGTATCGAAAGTTTATCCTACTCCAACAGGTCCTTATACTGTTTTAGAAAATGTTAACTTAAACGTTAACCAAGGAGAATTTATCTGCGTCATTGGTCACTCTGGTTGCGGTAAATCAACTTTATTAAATATGGTTTCTGGTTTTGCCACACCTACTGATGGTTTAGTTACCGTAGGCGGAAAAAGAATTACCGAACCAGGGCCAGAGCGCATGGTAGTATTTCAAAATTATGCTCTTTTACCTTGGCTATCTGTATTTGATAATGTTTATCTAGCAGTTGATACTGTTAATCCCAATCGACCAGAACGAGAAAAACGTGCTATTGTCCGAGAGCATCTAGCTATGGTAGGTCTAAGCGAAGCAGAAGACAAAAAACCAACCCAAATTTCTGGGGGAATGAAACAACGAGTTTCCATTGCTCGCGCTCTAGCTATTCGCCCTGAAGTCCTGATTTTAGATGAACCTTTTGGGGCATTGGATGCGATTACCAAAGAAGAACTACAAGAAGAACTACTCAAAATCTGGAACGATCATCGTTGTACAGTGTTGATGATCACTCACGATATTGATGAGGCTTTGTTTTTGGCGGATAAGTTAGTCATGATGACTAATGGCCCTGCTGCGGGAATTGGGGAAGTGATGAACATCGATTTTCCTCGTCCCCGCAGTCGAGATCAGATTATGGAACAGCCAGAGTATTATGACTTGCGTAACCATGCTTTAGACTTCTTATATAATCGTTTTGCCCACGATAATGATGCGGCTTAAGTTAAGTAAAAAGCGATCGCCTGTGAGATAGTTTTTAGTTAAGTGCGATCGCTTTCCTGAATTTTGTATGGATTAGTTAACAATTTAGATGGATGCACATTTGTCGGCTACAATCAACTGCCTTTAGCGCGGAGTTGTACGATCGCATTAAAGATAGTTTTTAGTCAAGTGCGATCGCGCTATTTGCATTTGACGTAGAATAGAGATCCCTGTGATTAACCATTTATTGATCATTATGACTAAACTGCTCCAACAAGTCATCGCCGAAATCAAAAAACTTCCTGCTGATCAACAGGATGCGATCGCATCGCGTCTGATGGCGGAACTGAAAGACGAACAGAGATGGACAGAACAGTTTGAGTCAACCACAGATGAGCAGTGGGATCGATTAGCTGACATGGTGCGCCAAGAAATCGCCAGTGGTGACACATCTCCACTTGACGAAGTTTTTCCAGTTAAGCCATGAAATCCAGTGTCACAAAAGCATACCGCAAATGCCTTGAGCGACTTCCGATATCTGTGCAAAAACAGGCTGATAAAGTTTATGAACTCTGGCGAGAAGATCCTTATCACAACAGCTTGCAGTTCAAGCGAGTCAGTCAACGTCAACCGACATATTCTGCACGTGTCAGCATTGACTATCGAGTTTTGGGTTTGCTGGAATCAGACGACCACATTTATTGGTTTTGGATTGGAGCGCACGATGAGTATGATGAGTTACTAAAAAGACTGTAGTTTCTGATGGTTGCTTCATTTCAGCTAAAGCATGGAACTAGATTTATTGGACGCTGGATGATGCCATTAGAAAATGGAGATGTTGAGATATTCGCTATCTGGGAATATAGCAGCATTAAAGAAGATGCTCATTTGTCACCTGCGATCGCTTTCAAGATAATTTTTAATTAAGTGCGATCGCATTATTTTTATTTTTCTTTAGAGCGATCGCTTTTTTTTAGATGTCAAAATAAAATAATAAATAGAATTTCTCTTCATACTGGTTGAAGTAGCTCTAGCTGTTAAACTTTGAATGTGGTTGCCAGCAGGTGCATCGGTATGGAGTTTGAGTGGAATCCAGACAAGGCAAATTTAAACCGTGAGAAGCATGATATTTCGTTTGAGGAAGCTGCCACAGTATTTAATGATTCACTGTCGGTCACGTTTCCAGATCCAGATCATTCAGTTGGAGAAAGTCGTTACGTTATCATGGGTATATCTAGGTTCGGACAGCTTCTAATTGTGTCCCACACTGATAGAGGAGCGAAAGTACGAATCATTAGCGCTCGAAAAGCCACTCGTCAGGAACGGAAGTTTTATGAAGAAGAAAGTTAATAGTGAGATGGACGATGAATTGCGACCTGAATATGATTTTTCTCAGTTAACAGGAGGAGTTCGAGGGAAATATGTGGAACGTTATCGCGAAGGAACTAATCTTGTTCTTCTAGATGCTGATGTGGCTCAAGCCTTTCCCAATGAAGCTTCTGTAAATGAAGCGTTGCGTTTATTGATGGAAATTGCTCAGCGTCAGCCAGCTAACAATTCGATTGGGGTAGACGAGTAAAGTCTTCACAATTTGATTTCAGCTTTCTCATCGCCTTAAAGATAGTTTTTAATTAAGTGCCATCGCCCAATTTACAAATGTAGAAATTATTATTGGGCATTCTCGAAACAATCGCTTGCTATTAATTTCTTTCACCGAACGTCCTAATGCGATTCGCATTATCAGCGCCCGTTTAGCCACTCGAAGAGAGCGTGAAGATTATGAGTAAAAAGCCTTTTGAGGAATTATCTAATTCAGATAGCGATCGCCTTTAAAATATTTTTAGTTAGGTGCGATCGCTTTATTTACTCTTCGATCTATCGATCATAGTATAACGTTAGGAGCAAAAGATTAGAAGTTTTCATGTTTTATCGTCGAAAGTATTATGTTGTTAAAAAAAGCTTTGTTGACACTTTCAATAAACTATTCAATGAGATTAATTTGCCCAATCAGCTAAAGCATGGAACTAGATTTATTGGACGCTGGATGATGCCATTAGAAAATGGAGATGTTGAGATATTCGCTATCTGGGAATATAGCAGCATTAAAGAATATGAAAGAATTGAATCTAATATTAGAAGTGACGAAGCCCATGTTCATAGAATTAGAGAATGGTTTGAAAATCAGGGCGGAAGAGATTACATCCT
>JBDKJC010000536.1:0-3615 GCA_039796815.1 Cyanobacteriota bacterium
TCAGACCCCGATAAGCGTCGCAAGTACGATCAATACGGTCAATATTGGTCAAAAATGGGGCAATCAAATACTTCCACAGGCAGTTATACAGGCGGTTATACAAGATCGGCTAATCCTGGAGTAAATGTGGATTTTGGCGATTTTGATTTTGGTCAATATGGCAGCTTTGAAGATTTTATCAACGAAATGTTAGGTCGTGGTGTAGGGCGAAGTACTACAGGTTATAGAACTTCTTCAGGTGCTAGTACTGGCTATAGTAATATGCCTCCTCCAGATAGTGAAGGATCAGTTCAGCTTTCTTTTTCCGAAGCTTTTAATGGTACAGAGAAACAGTTTGTCTTGGGTAAGGAGACAGTTAAGGTGAGAATTCCCTCTGGTGCTAAGTCAGGAAGTCGTTTGAAAATTAAAGGTAAAGGGCCATCTAGCTCTCTTTCGGGACAACGAGGAGATCTATATCTCAATATTGAACTACTGCCTCATCCTTTGTTTAGTTTTCAAGGAGATAATTTGGCTGCTGAAATACCCATAACTCCTGAAGAAGCAGTCTTAGGTGGAGAAATTACTGTACCGACTCCTGATGGTAAGGTAGCGATGAAAATTCCTGCTGGTGTAGACTCGGGACAATCTTTAAGGCTTAAGGGTAAAGGCTGGTGGAAACCGAGTATGCAGCGTACCGATTTAATGGTGACGTTGAAGATAGTTACCCCCAAAGATTTAAGTGAAGTAGAACAAGAATATTATCAAAAACTTCGACAGGCTAGTAATTTTAGCCCACGCCAAAAGTTGGATAATATTAGCTTTTAGCTATCAGCTATCAGCTTTAATTATTTGGTTAATTAAAAATAATAAATAATAGCCTTAGCTAAACAATTTAATACTGCTAAAATACTCGTTCAATATAGGTTTGTTCGGGCAAGCTAAACTACTAAATTAAAATTAAAGGGCTAGCAAAAATCATTACTTAAGCTGGTGTAATAGTTCTCAAAATTTGTTTTTTGTACCTCTCAAAATCGCTATGAGATTATTACGTCAGTCTTAAGAAAGGTTTATGGCAAATTGAAGTAAAAGCTATATAGAGTAAAGGTTATAAACAAATTTGATTTTTCTAAATATCTACCTTAAGATCGACGAAATAGTTAAGCTAAATAAGACAATATAGTGATTATTCCTCATCAAGAGAAGAGGAACGTAGATTATTCAGACTACAGCATATTTTGCTAGCAACCAAATCAAGTTTTTCAACTTACTTTTTAGCGGCAAAATTTATCAACTTGGTTGTTAATTTTACTGTAGCAAATCTTCGATCTTTAAAGGTTTACTAGCGTAAATAAAATAAATATTACCAACAAGAAGTAGGTCTAATATATTTACAACCCAAGAGGAATATAATTCACTATCAAAATTGAGAGATATATCGTTATGGCTTATACAGAATCAGGAACAAATACTAATAGAGTAGTTGAAACATTTACGATCGCTGATGATCGAGACCGAATTAGATGGGGACCAATTATCGCTGGGATCTTTGTGGCGATCGCTACTCAGCTAATTTTAAGCGCCTTGGGTGCAGCGATAGGCTTGAGCGTTGGTACAACAGGTGGTGCGGTAGGCATCGGTATTTGGTCAATTATTAGTTTGCTGCTGGCTTTATTTATTGGTAGTTGGGTCGCTGCTAGTGGATCTGCGCCGATGAACCGTAAAAGCGCTTTACTTCAGGGATTAATTTTGTGGGCAACTACCTTAGCACTCAGCGCCTGGCTATTAGCAAGTGGGGTAACTGGAGCATTTGGTGTGGCAGCATCTAATGCAGGAGAGGTATTAAATCAGGTGCAGCAGCCTGGAGGGGCAGCGATCCCTAATCAAGTTCCTAATGTCTCTAATAATCAATTAAAAGAGGTTGCTGATGTATCGACTAAAGCAGCATGGTCTTTCATTGTTGGCTCACTTTTGGGGTTAGTCGCATCTTTGATTGGTGCTACAGTAGGAGCAAAAAAACCTAGACCAGTACGCGATACTAGAGTGTCAAATCCTCAAGCACCGCAAAACTTCGTTTAACAGTAAAGGACTTCCTCCTGGCTATGACGCGAAGCTGACGCGGAGGGAATCCTTTAGAACAGCTATCAGCTAAAAGTTGATAGCTTTTTCAGGTGAATTACCAATATTGGCAACAAATATAAGATATAAATGAAGCGTAAGTTAAGGACACGTTTCTTATGTCTGAAAATGGCGATTACCAGGATTTTAGCGCCGAGTTTAAGCGCGATCGCTATATAGAAATATACGTTGAGGTAAACCAGCCAGAATTACTTCAGGGTTTGGAGGAATGGTTACGTCTGGGTTTAATTAGCCCAGAACAAGTCGAACAGATTGCCCGTCATCGTTTAAGCTGTGTTTTACCGATTCGTGAAGTTGTTGAATCTCTTCCTGTTGCAGCAGAAATTAACAATCTGGGTAATCAAAGGCAGGTTTTAGAGCGAGCCACTGCGCCTCATGTATTGCAAAGAGTTTTTCAGAGTTTTTTAGCTGAATTAAGTATTCGTTGGCTATTATTTCTGGGTATTTTCCTAGTTGTAGTTTCTTCGGGAGTATTGGCTGCTAATCAATGGCAGAATTTCCCCAACCTCGGACAATATTTAGTACTTTTAGTCTACACTCTAGGCTTTTGGGGCGTTGGGTTTTGGCTCGCCAAAGATATAAAATTGACTTCCCAAACCTTAACGGCGATCGCCATTTTATTGATTCCCATTAATTTCTGGGCAATTAGTCATTTAGGGTTGGGGCGAAATTTCTTAGAATGGGGAATTATTGCCGTTGCTGTCGTCACCTTAACGGCTGCCAGCTATCTTGCTTTTAAACGCAGTCAAAGACTCGTGTGGTTAAGACTGCTATTTTGGCTGTTGAGCTATTTACAGTTTGGCTGGCGAATTCCTCATTTCCCTTTATTAGCTATCTATGGCGCAATCGGCATTATTTGCTGGACTCACGCTCAATTTTTATTGCCACGGCGCAAATATCCCGTCGTTGGTTTACTGTTTGTTTTGGCAGCATGGTCATTATTATTAGCCAGAATTTTAATTAGCGCTACCGCTTCTCTACCTAATTACAGTTTGGCGATCGCCATTTTTGCTTGGCTAATTGCCACAATTTATTTACATCAAGCGAGAAAAACGAAGGCGATCGCCTTAAAACGGAAATCAGCAGCAATTACTAACGCTTTTTTGGGCAAAGTTGGCAAAATTCTCTGCATCATGCTTTTTGTCTTTAGTTGGTTGGTTTCCATTAATGCGGGGATCTTAATTTCATCTCTCTATTTTGGACAAACCGTAGGCATTAGTTTTCTGGCGATTCACCTATTTAGCCAGCGTTTAACGTTATATTGGCGCAAATCAGATTTAACTGCACTTTTTCTCCTTGGCTTACAAACTCTCTATGTCTGCAAAGAATTAATTCCCAACGGCTTGCGCAACCAAGCTTTAGATCTGTCGGTGGCGGTGAGTAAGACTGAGTATTTTCCTGAATCTGTCTTTGGCTTGACGCTCTTTCCTTATGTAATCTTATTCGTGCTGATTGCTTCTTGGCTATATCGTCAGCAGAAAACTCAGTTAGCGCTATATA
>JBDKJC010000537.1:0-3610 GCA_039796815.1 Cyanobacteriota bacterium
AATCCTGTCAGGGTAAAAGTACTATCGTGTTTTGGATCGCAGCCAATTTGTAAGACTTTTTTACCTCTTTTTGCTAAAGCTGCGGAAATGTTGCAGCTAGTTGTGGACTTACCAATTCCACCTTTACCATAAACTGCTAATCTAATCTGCCCCACGTTATTTTCCTCTGCGTTTGTAAATGAAAATTTATTTGCGATTAATAATGGCGACGCGTATTGTCTTTGCGTTGTGTCTATTGCAATTATCAGGCAATTAATCACGAAAATAAAGATGTTTCATATTATAAAGCAGTAGATATTGCAAGTATTGTCTGTTTATAACCTTTTTTTTACGCTAAAAATCTTTTAAAAACAGCATAAATATAAATTTTACTTTTCAAAATACATTTTGAGTATTATAAATATATAAATGTGGACAAAACACAAAAACTATTTTGCTCTAGTAGATTAAAAAAATATCAGGCAGATTGAATACCCATCAAGGTTTATAGGTTGATACTATTCGACGCTATCTTTGATAGGAGGTTTAAAGATAGCGTTAAAAGAGTCCAGACTAAGTACAAATACTTTTTGCGATCGCGTAAAGTCGGCTTCGCCTCATCCTCAAGCTAATCAAATACTTGACTATACTAAGCTTGGTAGGTGCTTTGAACCCAATAGCTGATAGCTGATAGCTAAGAGCTTTTTTAGTAAAGAAGAGTTAATTTTTTCTCTAGCACCGAAAAATGTCAACATTTATAAAGCTAGAGAGTATAAGCATTATTTGTGTAGTAAGCCCGTAGCTAAAATTAGCTCTCTCAAAAAATATATTTGCTGCTCGATAGTTTAAATGGCATAACATTTAGCAAGTAGATATTATCTAGTCAAACCAAAAAAAATAGATCATTTATGTTACTCAATATATTTATCATTTCCTTATTAGGTTTTGTGACTCTATATGTTCTGCGAGGGATTGAGATGATTACCTTTATCTCAGGAGGAGTGATTACAGTTTTGTTAATGACGATGGTGATTTCAGGTTTAACCTGGGGGATTTTAAAAACTAGAAGATACTAAGGCGAAAAAGATTGAACGTAATTGTTATAGGTGGCGGTGCTGCGGGTTTTTTTGGCGCGATCGCCTGTGGGTCAGCTAATCCTCAACTGAAAGTAACTTTAATTGAAGCTGGAAATAAACCCCTAGCTAAAGTGAGGATTTCTGGAGGGGGGAGATGTAACGTAACTCATCACTGTTTTGAACCTGCTCGTTTAGTAGCCAACTATCCCCGTGGTGCGAAGGCTCTGCGCGGCGCATTTTCTCGCTTCCAGCCTAAAGATACGGTGCAGTGGTACGAATCCCGTGGAGTCAAGCTTAAAACCGAAGCCGATGGCAGAATGTTCCCCATTACCGATAGTTCAGAGACAATTATTGATTGCCTTATGCAAGCAGCAGATCGGGCAAAAGTCGATCTACGGACAGGAGTGGGAGTAAAGACGGTTAAACAGTATCAGGATGAGGGAGGAGCAAACTATTTCCAGGTTGAGTTAAAAAATGAGCGAGTAATGAAATGCGATCGCCTGTTAATTGCTACTGGAAGCAACCCTTTAGGTTACCGTTGGGCAAAAAACCTAGGACACAAAATCGAGCCTGCTGTACCTTCTTTGTTCACCTTTAATCTGAGAGATTCCCGTTTAAAAGGTTTAGCGGGAGTTAGCGTCAGTAATGCCCAAGTTAAATTAGGTACAGGCAAAAATAAGCTCGAACAAACAGGCCCGTTGCTAATTACCCATTGGGGAGTGAGCGGCCCAGCGATTCTCAAATTATCAGCTTGGGGAGCAAGATCTTTATTCGAGCTTAAATATAATTCTTCCTTACAAATCAATTGGTTACCTGAATCTAACCAGGAAGAGTTAAAACAGGTCTTAACCACCTTAAAACAGACTAATCCTCAGAAAAAAATAGTTAACTATTGTCCTGTCGAATTGCCCAAGCGCCTTTGGCAGAGTTTAATTAACCATGCAAAAATCAATCCCGAAAAAGTGTGGTCAGAAATTAGTAAAAAAGAGCTAAATAAATTAGTTGCAGAAATTGTTCAAGGACAATATGAAATTACGGGAAAAGGCGTGTTTAAAGATGAGTTTGTCACCTGTGGCGGAGTGAGCCTAAAAGAAGTCAATTTTAAAACCATGGAAAGCAAAAAATGCCCTGGACTCTACTTTGCAGGGGAAATACTCGATATCGATGGAATAACAGGCGGATTTAACTTTCAAAGCGCTTGGACAACATCTTGGCTGGCGGGACAGGCGATCGCAAATGATTACTAATTACTACTTGCTTACTGTTCATTGTTCATTGCTCAATGTTCAAGTCCAATCCTGGGTTTCCCCTGTTTCTGTGCGACGATATACGATCCCTTCGGCATGGATGGCGCGGGTTTTGATGTAAAGTTCTTCTTCTGTTAATTGCCAATTGTTGAGTGCCACTTGAAGATCTTGCTGAATATCTCGCGCACCAGGAAAATCACGATAACGAATAATCAGACGAGCCAGTTCTACCAATTCGAGATCGCCAGGATTAGCGGATACGGCTAATAACTGATCGACCGTCAGGCGATCCTTTTGATTTTGGGGATGCTGCTGATCGATGTTTTCCATAGCCATAAATGTTATGTTAGCTATTTTGGTTAACTATTTTGTCGGGTTACTTAGACGAGCGTTTACTGGGAGTCAAAAGGGGTAATGGTTGGCGGGTTGAACCTGGGGGGAGATAATATCTAACGGTTTCAGTTGCGATCGCCTTGGGTTTTTTTTCTCCTTGTCGCCAGCGCATTATCGCTCCTAATAAGGCGATTAATAGACCAATGGACAATAAACTTTCGCGTCCTCCCAGTCCACCAATGAGAGCGTCGGTTGCTCCTAAAATGAGAATAAAGCCAGAAACAGGTTCTTTACGATAGACTGATCTAAGAAATCTGGCAAATAAAAGATTCACTATTTTTTGCTTAATTTAAACGAAATTGATTATGCCCAGTTAGGTTATCTCACAGATTAGCATAATTGCCAGATTATTATAATCCTCCTTTGGTTTAAAGAGGGCAAATCCAGATTAACCAGATTAAAAAGTAGAATTTCGATGAATCGTCGTACTTTTTTAAATTGGCTCGGATTGGGTTGCTTAATTACTGTTTCACCGACAATAATTGCCTTAATTATGGTAAACATGAAAGATAGTCTCGCCACTAATCGAAAATCTTCAGCAATTGTTTTCTATGTCTCTCCTGACGGTAACGATGCCTGGACTGGGAAACAACCAACTGCTCAAGCAGGAGATGGAGCATTTGCCACTATTGCTAGGGCGCGGGATGCGATTCGAGAATTAAAACAGCAACAGGGCGGTATCAAACAACCAGTAACGGTTTTCCTGCGCGGAGGAACATATTTTTTGTCAGAAACCCTTAGCTTTACAGCGGAAGATTCTGGGGGCAAAGATTCTCTCATTACCTACAAAGCTTATCAACAAGAGCAACCAGTTATCAGTGGCGGACGTATCATTAAAGGCTGGCAAGAAGTCACTCTCAATGATCGAACCGTCTGGACGACAAATATTGCTGAAGTTAAGGCTAAACAATGGTC
>JBDKJC010000538.1:0-3603 GCA_039796815.1 Cyanobacteriota bacterium
GCTAAATATAGTTATTTTATAAATCTACATTTTGACAGTAAGATTGAGAATTTATTTTCTCATTGGCTAATTGAACTAAGGTTTGTTTTTGTTGAGCATTAATCACTGATTGGGTCATTGATAATACTTCAGTTAAGCTTTCTTCTTTATTATTAGATTCTTGTAATGAGCTACAAACTATTTGTTTGAAATCTACATCATCTAGACCTGTATTAGCGGCCAAACTAACTCCTTGAACAGTAAAAGCTAAAGTGGTGACAGCAATATAAATTAGGTTTTTCATAAAAATACAATAATTTGGCTTTATTAAGTTAATTAACTATTTAATAATATTCAAATTCTATTTGTAATTAAGCAGATTATGCATCGTTATTTATACTAAAAAAATATATGAGTTTGCCGTAAACAAACGTAAGGATTTCTTTACTTAAGATAAACCAATAAGTATGATCTATATCAGGTCTTTATTAGAGAGATTAAAAAGGTTAAATCTTTAATTTGCTTAGCGGGTATTTAAGTTTTCCGTATTCCTACTGATCAAGAGTATTTAAACAGAAAAACTTGATTTGTTTTTATTACTTAAATAGTTGATTTGTACTAAAAAAGTAATCTCTTGACTGGCGATTACGCTCCAAGCGCTTGCACCCGAATGGGTGTAGCCTTCGGATCGCCAAACATGGTTTAATTGAAATTAAGATCTTCATAATGGGAAGGTTTGGAGCTATGTATTGAAGTCACCACTCCCATCATAAAAAAAATTATAGCACTTCAGCGATCGCTAAGTAAACCCCAAAATATTAAATGAAATCATCAAAAAAGCACTGTTAATTTAATCGGCTAACAGCGCTTATATTAATTAGAAATGTTAGAAATACGCTTAATTACTTGAACTTTTTAACTTATAGTTGCTATCTAGCCAGCACAAGGGAAGAGCTTCTCCTGAAGGAAAAACCAAATCAGATTTCTTTACTGGTTCAGGAGGTTGTTCATTCTGTCCTTCTTGAACCTGCACCATCACTTCCTCTTTAAAAGGATCGATTAGATCGCTCACTTCATTAATCTCCACCAATCCATCATCTTCTTTGCTTTTTAATAGCATTAGCAACTCCCTACTTATGTTTATTGATTAAATTCTTGATTTATTCAAAGGTATTACTGATTAGGGGTTGCTTTCATCTAACCACAGGCTTATTTCAGGCTTATTTATTGATCCATTGCCATAGGGGATGTTTTTTCCCTTTAGCTTGAATTCTTTTGACTTGTTTTGCTAGCTGACGTTGTTCACTCATAGGTAGTCCCCAGATAATATTGCGACTTTGCCACATTAAAACAGAGACAGTAATGGCAACGCAAAAAGCTAAACAGAGAGTTGGTATTAAATTAAAGTGAAATCCATAATAAACGGCTGCCCAAGTAAAATAGTCAAACCAGAGAGCAATCTCTTGTCTGAGATGCCAAAGAGCGTAGATTCCAAGGGTGAACCAGCTAACCAAGACAAATAACCAGCGACCATACACTGTCAGACGATGGAGTTTAGCTACCTGCCGTTTAAAATCAGATTGATTGTTAGTCACTGTGTCTTAATTAAATAGGACTTGTGCTGCAAAATTCTAATTATTAGTTATGGATCGCTAATTGTCATCATTCCGACGCTGGGGTGTCAGTAATGACAACAGACTTATTATTTTTATCTTTACGCCACCAAGCCAATAGGGTACTGGCAACGAAGATACTGGAATATGCACCGAGAACAAAGCCCACAATTAATGCTAGAGCAAAGTATTTGAGGGTTTGTCCGCCAAAGAAAAATATACCCAGCAATGGTAGTAAAGTAGTCAGGGTGGTGTTGATCGATCGCCCTAGGGTTTGACTAACGGCATCATCAACTACTCGATTGATCGAATAATCAGGATTAGCTGCTAGATTTTCGCGGATGCGATCGTAGATTACTACAGTGTCGTTAACGGAGAAACCCACAATAGTTAGCAGTGAAACGAGAAATAAACTATCTACTTCCACACCGATAGTTACGCCCAACAAAGCAAATACTCCTGCGGTAATCAGTACATCATGAAACAATGCCAAAATCGCAAAGAGGGCATAATCAAACTGGAAGCGAATACTTAAATAGACAATAATGCCAAAAAAAGAAACTAATAACGCTAATATTCCTGAAACAAACAATTCTTCACCAACAGTTGGACCTACAGAATCGATCTGAAGGGTTTTATTATCAAATGCACCGATGAGATCGGTTAAAGAATTTAATAATTTCTCTCGACGGTCAGTATCAAGATTTTCCGTTCTCACAGAAAGAATCTGTCGATCATTTCCTAGTAGCTGAATCGTGCCGTTGCCTAATTCTTGCTGATTTAGTACTTCTCTTACCTGCCCCACATCTATAGGTCGATCGCAATTACTGGCGATGGAACAATCACGGGCAATCTGGATGCGAGTACCACCGATAAAGTCGAGACTAGGGCGAAGGGGTGCGCCCAAGGTAGTAAAGGAAAAAATCATCGCGGCAAGGCTGGCGAGCATTGCTATTCCCGAAATTGCCCACCATAAGTTTCGTTTTTGAGTGACTCTAAATTTCATTTAATTACTAATTACTGATTACTAGGAACTGAACTTACATTTGGGCAGAATAATTCTGGTTTTTGGCGGATTTTCTTGTTGCTTAACACTACTAATAGCATCAGAGTACGGCTACAGGTAATGGCGCTGAACATACTAATCACGACTCCAATCAAGAGAGTGATAGCAAAACCTTTAACCAGACCCGAACCTAGCCATAGCAGAGCGAGACAAGCGATCGCCGTAGTGACATTACTGTCTAAAATACTGGAAAATGCCCGAAAAAACCCTGATTCCACTGACTTATAGAGGGTTTTTCCTGCCTTTAATTCTTCTCTAGTGCGTTCAAAAATTAGTACATTAGCATCTACCGCCATTCCAATACTGAGAATAAAGCCAGCAATTCCTGGTAGAGTCAGGGTAACCCCGATTAGGGCATAAGCAGCCATAGTTAACAATGCATACACAACCAGGGCAACATCGGCGATCGCTCCTGGCAGACGATAGTAAGCCACCATAAAGACTAAGACCAAGAACAAGCCGACACTACCAGCAATAATGCTCTGACGAATACTATCTTGCCCTAGAGTTGCCCCAACGGTGCGATTTTCTACCACAGAAACGGGGAAAGGTAACGAACCACCTTTGATTTGAATACTTAAATCTTTGGCTTCTTCTATATCGAAGTTACCTGTAATGACGGCACGACCACCAGCAATTCCAGTATCGGCAAACTCAGGCCCAACTACAGGAGCGCTCAATAGCTCATCATCGAGGAAAATACCAATACTCCGACCAGTCCCTGCCAAGTTTTTGGTTAACTCAGCAAATTTCTTACCTCCAGCATTATTAAAGTTAATCGCTACTTCATAACCATTGCCCGTCGCCGTGGATTGGTAGCGAGCATCTGTCAACTCTGTTCCCGTTAAACCGACGGATTGAAATAAGCCAGCGATCGCTTTATTTGATTCTTCTAGTGATTTTTTGGCTTCGGCTATCTTCTCTTGATTTGCCTTTGCTAGCTCT
>JBDKJC010000539.1:0-3601 GCA_039796815.1 Cyanobacteriota bacterium
CTTAACATTTGTTAATGATGGTTGCACCAATGAACTCGATGAAGCAAAAATCAGTAATTCAGGTTTATGACACTACCCTCAGAGATGGCTCTCAAGGGGAGGGTATTTCTTTATCTTTGAATGACAAGCTGAAAATTGCGCGACAACTCGATCGCCTAGGAGTTCCCTTTATTGAGGGGGGATGGCCAGGGGCAAATCCTAAAGACGTGCAGTTTTTTTGGCAATTAAAGGAAGAACCTTTGCAGAATTCGCAAATCGTGGCTTTTTGTTCGACTCGTCGTCCTCATCTGGCAGTGGCGGAAGATAAAATGCTCCAGGCGATTCTGGCAGCTGGCACTCATTGGGTCACAATTTTTGGGAAATCTTGGGATCTGCATGTGAAGGAAACTCTCAAAACCAGTCTCGAAGAAAATTTGGCGATGATTCGCGAGACGATTGAGTATTTAATGATTCAGGGTAGAAAGGTAATCTATGATGCCGAACACTGGTTTGATGGCTATAAACAAAATCCTGAATATGCAATTTTAACCCTCAGAACTGCTTTTGCAGCAGGTGCAGAATGGCTAGCGTTGTGTGATACCAATGGCGGGACGTTACCCCATGAAGTAGCTCAGATTGTCACAGAAGTGATCCAGGCAATACCAGCTATTGAGGGTAAATTAGGTATTCATACTCATAATGATGCAGGGGTGGCGGTAGCAAATGCGATCGCGGCTGTGATCTCGGGAGCAACTATGATTCAGGGAACAATTAATGGTTATGGTGAAAGATGTGGTAACGCCAACCTTTGTACTTTGATTCCCAATTTACAGTTAAAATTAGGGTATTCCTGTTTGGGGCAACAGCAACTGAGTAATTTGAGTCCGACTAGTCGTTTGATTAGTGAAATTGTCAATTTAGCTCCCGATGATCATGCTCCTTTTGTCGGGCGATCGGCATTTGCTCATAAGGCAGGAGTTCACGTTTCGGCAGTAGAGAAAAATCCCTTAACTTACGAACATATTCAACCAGAATTGGTGGGTAATGAGCGTAGAATCGTCATTTCTGACCAGTCGGGATTAAGCAATGTCTTGCATTATGCAGCTAAGTTTGGCATCAACTTGAGTAAACAAGATCTTACCTGTCGTCAGATTCTCGACAAGCTGAAAATCTTAGAGAATGAAGGCTATCAATTTGAGGCAGCAGAAGCCAGTTTTGAATTATTAATGCGATCGATTCTAACTCCTGGAAAACAATTATTTTTACTCAAAGGTTTTCAAGTTCACTGTAATATTTATCAAGAACAAGATAATCCTGCCAGTAGAGCGTTGGCAACTATTAAAGTAGAAGTAGATGGCAAAAACTTATTGGAGGTAGCCGAAGGTAATGGACCCGTAGCGGCTTTAGATAGTGCTTTACGCAAGGCTCTAGTCGAATTTTATCCTCAAATAGCCGATTTTTACCTAGCAGACTATAAAGTCCGTATTTTGGATGGTAGTGCAGGCACGGCAGCCAAGACTCGTGTTTTAGTAGAATCAAGTAATGGAATTAAACGCTGGACAACTGTAGGTGTATCTGCCAATATTTTAGACGCTTCATACCAAGCAGTTGTTGAAGGTATGGAGTATGGTTTACTATTGCAAACTGCCCAAGAAAACAAAGCAGATATTGTCAAACCAAGAAAGTAGCGACAAATAGCAAAAAAATACATATGACAACTCTCCCCCCCACAACTAGAAGTAGACTACAAAAAATTCCCCTGGCAAATGTTGTTTGGGAAGGAGATTGCCGTTCTCTCGGTAGTATGGCATCCCATCTAGACGGAGCAAAGAACACCGATGACCAATGTATTATTTGGGTCGATGGTTCTGAAGGTGCTGTCCGCGCTATGGATGTGGTGTCAGAAAATATGGGACTAGAAGCCGTAGTGCGAACTTTGTTACGCGCCATGGAAGCTCCCCATCATCCAACCCAACCTTGTCGTCCACAAAAAATTGTGGTGCGCGATCGCGAAATTCAATTTTTTCTGCGGGGAGTATTACAGGATCTGGGGATTAACGTTGAATACACTCCTCAACTGCCCTTAATAGATCGTCTTTTTGAAGGTTTTGCCGTCATGGAAGAAGATCAGCCTAGTCCTTTGCCTGCTGGTTATGAAGAGGCGATCGATCGAGTTGCTAGCAAGATTTGGTCACATGCTCCGTGGGAATTATTAGCAGATAACGATATTTTACAGGTGGAATTGAAAAACTGTGAAATAGAGCGCGTATATATTTGTATTATGGGTATGATGTCGGCTGAATATGGAGTGTTAATCTATCGCTCCTTAGATTCGCTGAAGCAATTTCGCCAAGCAGCATTGGGTGAGCATCACTCGGCAGCGGAGTTAGAAAAAGCCTTTTTAGCTCAAGACTGTTGGTTTCTTAATTATGAAGAAGTAGACGAGGTAGAAGCAGGAAATAATGTCTTAGATGAATCACCAATGGAGGCATTTTTTGGTAGTCTGCATCCCTTTGAAGGAATGCGTCATTTTTTGGATGAAGCCGAAACCAGAATCGTTTACGCTACTTTAGAATCTTTACAGCGTTTTTGCGATCGCCATCGTTCAATCCTTGCCCAAGATCCAATTGAAGCAGTAACTAAATCCTATCGGATTGTGTTGCCAGTTACAGGAGCGCCAAAACAGACAATTACTACTCAAGTTTCTACCCTACCAGAACTATCAGCAGAACTTTTGGATATGGGACAAAGTAATTTTTCTAGCTTAGCCCCAGAAGCAAATATTCCGATCCAAGAAGATTTAATTCCTGATGGTGCATTAGTCAGTTTAGCTAGCATACCTCGAGAATTGATTAAACAACTTCAGCATCAGTCTAAAACCTATTGCCAGTCTGCTAAAGTTGCCAATAAAGCTTCCGAACTGCCGACAATTTTTATTCAAACTACTCGCTCCAAGGCAAATCGTCTAATTACGAGGATTAGAGATGCTGGCGGTTTGAAAGCAGTTTGTTTTAATCCTGGTCACGATCCTTTTAATGGAGAGGTTTATGATTTAGGGATGCTACAAACCGAAGATGATGAACTATATATCTTTGCTGAGTATTCTCACGATGTAGCACAGCAAGCTAAAGCTTTAGACAAATGGCATCAACACTGTAAGAAAACTAAAGGCTATTGTGGGTTGGTCGTCGCGATGGGAGCGACAGGAGCAAATCGGGGTAATCCTCAAGCCAAAGATATGCTGGCTTTATTTGAAGTTAAATCAATAGACGGTACAGATCTGGGGATGGGAGTTTTAAAGCTGATGCCCGATTTTGATTTTTAGTCCCCTGTTGTCAAAAGCTATAAGCTATAAGCTATAAGCTCTTGAGTGAATCTAGTTATTTTTTGCTTTAATATAGCAATCCTAAATGAAATAAGAAATTTCTACTACCTACTACCAATCAATGTATTTTCATGAATCAAATAGGACTGCTATATAAATTCCACCGTTTAATATAATCTCTGACCGAAGTAGTAACTAAACTTTGGTCTTTTTGCAGACGATAAGTACTGGAAGATACTTCTGCTACTTTTAAACTGGCGATCGCATATTCTCCACCCAGACGGTTCAAGCTGGCTA
>JBDKJC010000540.1:0-3594 GCA_039796815.1 Cyanobacteriota bacterium
TAGCTAATGGTTGAATTTATTACTTGCTACTTGCTACCTCTGACTTCTGACTTCTGACTTTTGATGATGGGGGAACTTCGCGGTTTTGCAGCCAGGCAAACAAGCCTGCCGTACCAACGAGAATTAGGGTAATTATTCCCACTACTTGCAACATGATGCTATAACGCATATATTTTAGTTAAACGAGATTATAGTGTTCCATGTGAATGTTAGTAATCGGGACTTCTAAGTCATGCAGAGCAATTTCTACCGCATCCATCATGACTGGAGTAGCACAGATAAAGTAATTACGGCTGCCTCGATGCAAAGGTATATATTTTTCTAATAGTTCGCGATCAACATAACCTGTTTCTCCCTCCCAGTTTTCTGGTGGCTCTTTAAGCACATGAATGATGGTTAAGTCTAGTTTAGTTTTCAGGTTGTCTAACTCTTCGCGAAAAGTTACATCAGACCAAGTTTTACTGGCATAAATCAATAAAAAAGGTCGGTCATCTTGACGATCAGCAGCAGTCACCAGCATACTCATCATGGGTGTAATGCCAATCCCCCCAGCAATCAAGACAAATCCGCCTGAGTCCCAATAGCGATCGCTGGTAAATACTCCATAAGGGCCATCGAGATAAGCTTTTGTCCCTGGTTTGACATCTTTAATTTTATTAGTAAAATCGCCCAGGGCTTTAATACCAAACTCCAAACGTTCAGGACGTACTCCACTAGAAGACATAGAAAAAGGATGTTCTCGCATCCGAAAAGGGGAAATATCCAGAGTAATCCAAGCAAATTGACCTGGTTGAAACTTCATTCCTTCATGCCCTCGCGATCGCAATGCTAACGTCCAGACGTTACCCCGTTGAGGAATTACTTCTTCTACTAAATAAGGCTTTCTGGTCATAAACCAAGGTTTGATTAGGCGGACATAAATTAACAGCCACAGGGCAGATAGAGCGATCGCACTCCAGAGAACACTTTTCCAAAATAAACTTAGGTAGTAACTCACTCCTAAAGCATGAGCTAATCCCAAAGCGACGATCGTTACTGCTAAAATTCCGTGCAGAATTCGCCAAGGTTCATAGGGAATTTTTAAAGGTTGTCGCCAGATCGAAGTGACCACCAAGAGAATTAATGCCGTAGTTGATGCCACAGCAAATCTTGCCCGCCAGGGAGCTTCGAGTATATTTAATAGCTGCAAAGTTTCTGGTTCGGTGACGAATAAAATCAGAGGATGAATCAGAATTAAACAAAACGCAACTATAGATGTATAGCGATGAAACTGAAGGATAATGTCTACCCCATAAGAAGCTTCAACATGATTAATCCTAGCCGTTAAGGCAAACTGAAGCGCCATCATCGCAAGACCAATAAAACCTAACGCTACCGAAAACTCAGTCCAAAATCCTCTTCCCTCTGGAGGAGCATAAAACAGTAGTACCAGCAACGGTAATAAAGTAATTAAAAGATAAACACCAATCCAGAAAGCAGCTACTGCTACGGGACTTCTCATTAATAGACGTTGCATCTTGAACCTTCCTGCTATACAAGGACAATATTCAAAGTTTTTTTAGTTTTTTTAGTATTGGCAATAAATTCAAAGACAGAGACAGGAAACCTGGTTTGCTTCTAACTACTGATGCTGTCGGGAATTTCTTCAGGAACAACCCAGTAATAAAGAGTATGTTGCCGAGTTCCACTTTGTACTTTGACAACTTGTTCTGGTTGCCACTCTCCCATATCAAAATCATGGGAAACAATTCGTGTACCTGGTTCGAGTTCTCGCAGTAGTTTAGAACGAAGTTCGAGATTAACCTCTGGTAGCAAATATAGCGTTACTACCGTCGCATCACTCAAATCGGTCTGGAAAAGATCTTGTTGCAAAAACCTCACGCGATCGCTAACTCCAGCAGATTCAGCATTGGCTCGACTTTCCTCGATTAGTTCTGGATCCAGTTCTACCCCAGTGCCACGACGTACATTGTACTTTTGGGCTGCGGTGATAGGAATTCGACCATCTCCACTACCTAAATCGTAAAGAACATCGTTGCCCGATACCTTTGCCAATTCGAGCATCTGATTTACCACAACTTCAGGCGTGGGAACATAAGGTACGCTGGGTGTCTCAGTTGGGGATTGTGTTTGTACTTGGGTTGCAGATTGTTGAGTTTCAGGCTCAACTTGTGTCTCGCTAAAGTTTCGTTGTTGAGTACAGCCAACTACTGTCAAACTTCCAAGGCTTAAACTTACTAACAACAATCCGATTTTTTTGAATGATTTCATAATTACTGATTACTGATTACTGTTTACTGTTCATTACCTACTTTGGCGAGACCATAACAACAATGGGATGCCAGCCATGACTATAGCTACACCGACAAGCGCACCAATCTTCGTATAGACAAGGCTTGAATACAATAAGTAAGCGCAGATCAAGCAAAAGAGAATAGGTGTTAGAGGATAAAAGGGGACTTGAAACGGTCTGGGTACTTCAGGCTCTTTAAATCGCAGCACTAATAAAGACAAGCTTGTCAGCAGAAAAAAGAACCAAAATGCAGGGGCAGTGTAATCTACCATTGTTTCAAAACCTCCGCGGGTCAGGGTTCCTAAGAAAATTAAAAAAAGTGCGATCGCTGCTTGGACTAACAAAGCAGAAGTTGGTGTTTGGGTGCGTCGATGCCAGTCTCCAAGAAAACTCAAGCGAGAAAAGTCTTTTCCTAACGCATAGTTAGTTCTAGCACCAGTAAAAATCGTGGCATTCATTGCACCTAAAGTAGAAATAGCAATCAGCAAACTGAGAAACCAAGCTCCAGGTGTACCAACTGCACGTCGCATTAGTTCTGCACCTACTGCTTTTGATGTTGCCATTGTTTCCAAACCCAATCCCTGAAGGTAGGCGACGTTAATCGCCAAGTAAATTAAGGTAATGATGCCGATACTCCAAAGAAGCGATCGCACCATATTACGTCTAAGATCCCGTAATTCAGCCGAAATGTATGCAGCCTCGTTCCAACCACCATAGGACAACAGGACAAAAATCATTGCCATTCCCCAAGTATCTGAGGTAGCAGGTTGGTTATTTGTTGCAGTATTAGCAGACGAAGCAAATACTATACCGATAATGACAATCAATAATAAGCCCAGAACTTTAGCTGCGGTTAACCAATTCTGCGCCCACTTTCCCTGGCGAATACCGAAGCAATTTAAAATAGTCAAAATGCCAATAGCCAAGGCAGCGTATACAGATGAAGAGTCTTCACCAATCCGCCAGATCTCGGAGGCATAATCGCCAAAGACGAAAGCTAACAGTGCGATCGAACCTGTTTGAATTACGGTCATGCGCGCCCAAGCAAACAGAAAGGCGAAAGAATTGCCAAAAGCTCGTTGGAGATAATAATAGTTGCCTCCTGCATGAGGATAGGCTGTTGCTAATTCGGCATAACACAACGCACCAATCAATGACATTGCACCACCCAACAACCAAACTAAAAGCACAACTATTTCACTGCCAGCATTGGCAGCAACAAGGGCTGGAGTCTCAAAAATACCTGCACCGATGACAATCCCCACAATCAGAGCGACAGCATCTATAAAAGCTAGAGAGGG
>JBDKJC010000541.1:0-3593 GCA_039796815.1 Cyanobacteriota bacterium
TCAATATCACCCTGTTTAACTCCCTGAATCACAATTTTGCGGATAAATTTAGCCGAAGCTTGCTTTATTTCATCAATTGCTACGTCTTGAATAGATGAATTTCCATAAAATGCTCTGTATGCTAGTCGGCTATACACAGGATGAGTTTTATCAAAGTCAATACTTACCTGAAAAAGCCAATTCAAATATTCGTAAAAATCCATGTTTTCTTTTAGTGGAGGAGTTTTCTGTAAAAAAGTAAGCTTCGCTTCTGACACTAAATTCAATAAATATAAATAAAGATCTTTCTTATCTTGAAAATATTGGTAGAAACTGCCTTTAGCTATATCAAGCTCTCTGACAATACGAGAAATAGAAGCAGAGTTATAGTCAAGATTAGAAAACTCGTCAAAGGCAGCTTGGATCAAAGCATCACGCTTTTGTTCGGGCAAATTGAAAAAAGTTTTAGTAGGCATATTTTTATATGACTATCAGTCACATGACCGTTAGTCACATTATGGCAAAAATAATTGAGAATGTCTATATGTATTCTCTTGCAAGACGATTATTTGCTACTGAGTCACGAATTATTGAATTGTGATCGCGATCTTTACTTAATTAATGCCAAATATTTGAGGAGCATTGATATTAAAGGATAAACTAACATTCGTACCTACAGCGATCGCACTTGCCAAACCCATCCGTACATAAATTATTTTGCCTGAAGCTGTCTCTACTGTGTAATAGTACTCTCGACCTAAAAACTGTCTTGATCGCACCACAATTTTTGAGTTAGGATCGGCTACTAAGGTAATATCTTCAGGGCGCAACATCAAGTCTCCAGTTGCTAGTTCATTTGTTGCTTGATTAGTTTGAGATGGCAATGCGGTTATCTCGCCAATTTCTGTAACCCAAACTTGTCCCTGTCTAGTAGCAGGTAGAAAATTAGCTTGAGTAACAAACTCGGCGACAAAGTGCGTCGCTGGGTTGAGATATATTTCTTCTGGAGTTCCTATCTGCTCGATTTTGCCCTGGCGCATTACGGCAATTTTATCAGAGATTGCCAAAGCCTCTTCGCGATCGTGAGTAACAAAAATAGCTGATGTTCCTGCTGCTTTGAGAATAGCCCGAATTTCAGCTCGTAGACGATGACGTACCTGGACATCTAAATTACTCAGGGGTTCATCTAATAAGATTAGTGCTGGTTCAGGTGCTAAGGCTCTGGCTAGAGAAATACGTTGCTGTTGCCCTCCTGAAAGTTGATGAGGGTAACGCTGTTCAAAACCTTCTAATCCCACCAGTTGCAAAATTTCTCCCACTCTGTGCTTAATCTGGGACTGATTCTGACGAGAAAATAAACCCTTACTTGAGTCTTTCTGCTGACGTTTCAACCCAAAGGCGATGTTTTCTGCCACCGTTAAATGAGGAAACAGGGCGTAATCTTGAAATACCATGCCTGTATGGCGTTTCTCCGCTGCTAAGGATTCGCAGTTAGTACAAATTACCTTACCCGCGATCGCGACTGTTCCTTGAGATATGGACTCAAATCCCGCTACTATTCTCAGTAGGGTGGTTTTGCCACATCCAGATGGCCCTAATAAGCCCAGTAGTTCCCCATGGTTAAGAGTTAAGCTGACACGATCTAAAACTGCCATCGATTGACTGTTCTTGCCAGAGTTCGATCTACCAGGATAGGTCTTCGTGATGTTATTAAGCTCGAGAATTACTGACTGATTCATTATTTAGATGTCGATCGCCAGCAGAAATTTAGGTAACTTCTCTAGCTCTTTATAAGAATAGTTCTCAATTAAAGTCTACCTTATGAACCATCTATATTTTGTTTTGTCTTGAACATTATGAGTTAATTGTCTTTAAAACAGGCTGTATCTCTGCAACAGAGTATCGATTAATTTGGGCAGGCTCTTTTTTAATTGCTTGCCATCAGTAAAACTTAATTGTTTATAACCAGCCATATCAAACGGCGATGTTCCTGATAAATCGGTACGTTCTTGGCTTAAAAGTAAGATCTGACCATGATCTTTAGTTTGAATTCCATAGCCCAATTCTATACAGACGTTCGAGTCCATAAGTAACTCAGACCGATCCCCTGTAGTAATGTTCTCAATGGGAGTGACATCGGCAATTAATAATAAACTTTTCCCAATCTTGCTAAACTGGCTGTTGCTCAAGCGTAGCGGTGAGCCTGGAGTGCGGGGAGTAACCTCTAGAGTTAGAGGAATTCGCGATCGCGTTGCCAGATCATTGATAATCGTCGTCAAAGCGCTAGTAATCGCTTCATTAGCAGCCTGGTGATGAGTTTGGGGGCTATAGTAAATAGTTGGCTGTAACCCTGAAATACTTGTAGATTTGGTGAAATAGATTTCTTGAGAAACCAAATCAATATTAGATACTACGTAAGTACCGCTACCTTGAATATAAAATTCAACTGTTTTGCCTGATAGATATAGTTGAAACCAGTCCGAGCCTTCTACTTCTAGGCGATCGTCTAAAAAATCTGCCCGCAAACCTGTTTTTAACAGGCTATTTCTACTTAAGCGCAAAGTAAAAGGCTGCTGAATTACCTGCTTAATCGGTTCATACTGTTCTAAATACCAAGCTTTGAGTGCAATGATTGCCACAATTGTCTATCAAAAGATTAAGATCACTCAATTTTAATCTATAGTCAACAGTAGATGCTAACATCTTCACCACAAGTATCGGCTAGGTAGCAAATTGCTCGAAAACGTAAGGCAATTACCTCATTGTAAAAAGGATTAAGTTTACACATCGGGGGAATTTTGACCAAAGTACGTCCTAATAATTTTATTTCTCGCTCAAACGGACATTGGCTAGGGATTATTCTGCATATGCGATGAGCAAAAACACGATCTTTGATTGCCAGATCGTCTAACCATTTACGCACGGGAGATAGCAGATCGATTTTACTTTCCTTAGTTGAGATCTTGGGAGATCTGGTGCGCTGCGTGATAGCTGGCCAAAAACTGGAATGCAATGTTTCAAATGTATGCTGTACTAAATTCATTATGGACTCCTCAATTTCAATATTTACTAACGGTAGTAATCAGATTGATTATGGTTTTTATGTCTAGTTGTCTATTTAAATGCTTCGATTTAAACGAGAGAATTCTTGTTAGTTACCGAAGTTCGATCTAGCAAAAAAGCTTATTGGCTGATAAACTTTTCGTTCAATCTTATGCTGCACGATTTGAGCTTAATTTTGCCTGAGCAAGATCACCTAATTACTGTAAAGTTTGTCTAAAGTTATGGTTGACTTTTGGTAAACATTAAGATGAAACACAACCTTAAAGATCGTTTAAATAGAGATAGAGGAAAATTACCGTTTCTGTTGTAACAAATAAATTTGAGGCCAATTGTTATTTAAATTACATTTATGCTGTTATCCTAATCTTCACTATGCTTAAAATGCATTGCTTACTATCAAATTCAAAATAATTGTCTCAACTGTTAAGACAGTTATCCTTTGATGAACTTTATACTTTATACTTCATACTTTTATTAACTTAAAAAAATGACTTGAAAAAAAGCGATCGCGATCGCCAGCCAAGTAAGACTTATATAACGAGTTAGGGTTA
>JBDKJC010000542.1:0-3589 GCA_039796815.1 Cyanobacteriota bacterium
GCCACTGAGAGCAAAAACCTTAGAGGACGCACTCGATTGATAAACAACATTACACTTTGACCAAAAGTTTGCGATAAGCCAGCTAATAAGACAACTAAAATACTGGCAATTAAACTTAGAGGTAAGTTGTTAATCGATTTAAAAGTTTCGCTATTTAATAATAAAACTCCAGAGACTAAACTCCAAAGCCGAGCGATCGCCGTATTTGTGGTGATGGTAAGGATTAACATTATTTGCTTAGGGGAATTATAGTCATGCCAATTAATTGCCTTATGGTAGTTTTGTATTGATAATCAGGTCAAATATTACTTGCTACTGCGATGCGACCCTAAAGGGTACACCTTCGGATAAGCGAGTCCTTTAGGGCTACTTTTCTTAGAAATCGTCTGGTTGTTGTTTGAAATGACTATAACTTCCTGTTTCAGCTTTCATACTCAGTGAAATGAGCAGCGGGACAGCTTTGATTTTGATGTCTCCTAATTTCTTCGATATATAGTTGAGTCTCTTTACCCCAGCTAGCAGAATCATACCAGCGCTTGAGCCAAATTTCCGCATCGATATACATTTCTGAATCAGCAGGTACTTTGCAGAGATGGCGAATAGCTTCTAAAATTCTATTGTCCTTACCTAACTGGGGGGCAGCTAATAGTCGCAGTCGATCGAGCGCAATGTTGCAGTTAGCAGGGAAGTCATTTAAAAGATGTTGTTGGTTTGTTTCCAATTTAGCGATCAGGCTCAAAAAAGACAGAGACTGAGAATCTGCAAAATCTAATTCCCGACAAAATTGTTCGAGTTGATTAGCTTTCCACTGATAATTAGTCGTTACTTTTGCTGTTTTGGAAGATGATAAATAATTATTAAGGGTTAAAAATAAAGGAATCAGCGAGGCGCTCGCCACCAAAGTTACCAGGGAACTTCTTTTAGTTAATGAAGCTGGAATGGTTAACCTCTGCTTGGGAACGAAATTAGGTTTAACTTTAGGATCGGTTTGAGTAGATCTAGGAACTGATTTTTTCAACGGAATTTGAGGATTGTATTCAATAATTGAGCCAGTTGATTCTACAGGTTTAGAACTATTAGCATTAATTGTCTTAGAAGTTTTCAGCTGCTTTTTATCTAATTCACGATCAATAAATTCTCGATTAAAAACATGCTGGTAAATTAGATTGCTAACTTTTACCTGCTTATTTTCTTGAATGATTAAACCTAATAATAGTAATTCTTTTTGTTCTTTAGTTCCTTCGTACTTTTTACTACCTGAACTTAAAATATCTCGATATTCTTGCAGCAACAGGCTAGAGTCACAACGGAAATTGTTGAGTAAACTCTGACTAATTGCTCTAATTAATCCCGCTGACTTACTAGTTTGCCATTTTCTAATTAGTGTTACTTTAATAAAGCGATCGACTGTCTTTATTTCTTGACCTTGAGGAATATTAAAATCAGATTTAGCAAATACCTGAGCAATAATTTTAGTTAAATAAGGGATACCACCAGTCCAGTCTAAAATACGACTTAAAATTAACTTATGGTCGAAATATTTTAAGTCTAAATGCAGTTCTTCTTGATTATATTCTTCTAAACTATCTAGAGACATAATCTGGGGAAACTTAAAAGATAAGTTATCCAAAAAAAAGTTAATTGTGTCCTGTTTAATCCAGCCTTTTCGTACGGCAAGAATACCAAACTTTTGCTGATTATTTTTTTGTTCTTGAAGTATGACTTTAATTTGCTGTTGGTTCAATAAATAAGCTTTTTGCAAATAATAACCCAGCGGAAATATTTGCCCCTGATCGATGGTTTCTTGCCATTTATCTACAAAAAAGTCAATAGTCTTGACTTTGATCCCCTGTTGTAAAGCTAAAATTTCTCCCAGCTTCAGTTGTGTATATTTTGCCTGAAGTTTTAAAGCCTCTTGTAGCTGTTCAGCAGAAATCAACCCAGCTTGCTGTAGTAATAGCCCCATGGGCAATTTATTTTGCTTTAACATCAGAAATAATAGTTAAAAAGTTAAGATATTGCTTAACCATAAATAATATTTCTTTTTTCCCTAAAAATCAAAAATCTCAACTTAAAACTTAAAAAAATTACAGTTGAAAAACTAAAAATTATTCAAACTGTAAACAAGGGGAGCAACAAAGTGAAGAAATAATAAACCAAAGGAGCTGTAAAAACATAGCTATCGGTGCGATCGAGGATACCGCCATGTCCAGGAATTAATTGTCCAGAATCCTTGACTCCAGCATCTCGTTTCATCATCGATTCGGTCAGATCTCCGAGTAGACTGGTAATGCCAATTAAGATCCCAAGTATCACACCACTAATCTGCCAGGCGGGAAAATGGAAATACCACGCTCCTGATTCAGCGACAATTAAGCTACCAAAGATGCCAAATACTGCTCCCTCAACCGTCTTTTTCGGACTAATATCCGATAATCTAGTACGACCGAAATTTTTGCCCATGGTATATGCGCCAATGTCTGCCGCCCAGATGCAAGCCATAACTAAAAAAGTGAGAGTTAGGGCAGTGGGAAATTGACTGGGATTAAGCCAAGAATCAGGCCAATAACCATCAAACGGTAAATTGCTGGCATTATTACTATTAGGCAGATTAACTCGTAAACGAACCCAAAAGGTAGGTAGATAACCTGTATAGAATAGTCCTAAAATGGAGCTAGCAATGTCGGCAATAGTGGCAATTTTTGGTTGGAATAACAGATAAAAACAGATAATTGTTCCCCCCAGACAGAAGATGGCATCGGTAACGTTGGGAGCGACGGTAGCGCTGAGTAATAGGACTACAGAGACAATTAGAGTCATTTTGCCTGCGGGTTCAACCCCTTTAGCACGGACTAAGCGAAAGTATTCTCGCTGAGCTAAGACAATCAAAATACCGATACCTAGAGTAAAGTACCATCCTCCAAGAATAATCATGCCCAAGGCTAGGGCGATCGCAACTACTGAACTAACTATACGAGACAAGGGCATAATGCGTTGCTGCTACAAACGCTAAATGAGAATGGAGAATTAAGTTTTAAGTTTAACGAAACCTTTATGAAAGATTAACAAATTACTGGATTAAGTCCTAGCAATTATTTGTTAAGAAAATAACAATCATCGTAACCTACAATTTTTCGCCACTGAGAATAAACATCGGATTTACCGCTGCAAAAGTTTGATGTATGCCTCTAGTTTCTAAACGGTTAACTGCTGACTGGACTACTTCGATATTTCGTGCCTGGAGTTCAGATAAACCTTCGGAGATGATATATAAGTTCTCTAAGTTACTAACAGTAGCAACAATCCGTCCTTCTGGCTGAAGATATTGCCAGGTTTGTCGCAAAATATCCTTAATTGGCTTGCCACCTTCTAGACAAACTAAATTTGGTTGAGGTTCGATCGCGTCTAAACATTCTGGCGCACTACCTTGAATCACCTCGACGTTATTGACCCCAAAGCGATCGCAATTACGCTTAATTAGTTTTGCCACTTCTTCATCTCGTTCAATCGCTACGATCTTGCCTTCAGGACAAAGTAGACCAATTTCGACAGGGATTGTACCTGTCCCCGCACCGATATCCCAGAATAC
>JBDKJC010000543.1:0-3586 GCA_039796815.1 Cyanobacteriota bacterium
AGCGATCGGCAAAAATGTCCCATAAGTCTTTAGAGTCTGATTTGAGTAACTCAGGTTTGATCCATGTTTCCGCCGACGGCAACAGCATTAAACTGGAATCTCAGCCAAGTGAACAATTTGTCTTATTACCTCGTGTCCCTCAGACGAATACAGATTCTTTATCTCTTGAAGAGACATCTGTTGCAGAAGTTTATCTTGGACAGGCATTGCTGTATTTTGAACAACAACAATGGTCAGAAAGTATTGCAGCTTGCCAGGAAGCATTAAGAGTTCGCCCAAAAATGGGGATGGCATATAAGATTTGGGGCAACTGTCTCCAGCGTTCGGGGAAAAGCGCCGAAGCAATCGGCATGTATGCGAAAGCTCTGGAAGCTAAAGCCGATATGGCAGAGATTTACTGTAACTTAGGTAGTATTTATGCCAGGCAAAGAAAATGGCAGCAGGCAATTGAACATTATCAAAAATCCAGCACGATCGATCCTAATTTTGCGCTTCCATACCGCAATTTGGCTCGGGTTTGGGATGAACTCAAAGAATATAATAAATCTGCTGACTGTTTTTTTAAGGCGATCGCTATTCAACCGAATATGCTGTCACCACAAAATCACTTTAATCTAGCAAATAATCTACTAGCAGAAGGCAATAGGCAGCAAGCGATCGCCTGCTATAAAAGTTGTTTAGATCTAGAGCCAAATTTCCTTAATGCCTATGCCAGGTTAGCTGATGCCCTTGAGCAAGATGGTCAACAAGAAAGTGCTTTATATTATTATCAAAAGCTAGCGTCCTTACAAACAGAACCTAATCTGCCATCGGCTCAATCAAAATCTTTGCAGCAAATTAGCAGTCTGCTTAATCCTGGGTCGACAGCAGCAGGTGTTGCCGAGCCTCAGTCGCCAATGATGAAACTGCCTGAAAGCAAGCAAAGCCAGCATTTACCTCAACTACAGGCAGCCAAAACAAGTATAGAAGATCGGATCAAACTATATCTTCAAGCGGCATCTCAACAGCCCAATTCGGCATCAATTCTATTTGAGCTAGGTCAATTATATTTTGCCCAGCAGCAGTGGGAAAAAGCAATTGCTTGTTACCAAAAAGCAACCAAACTTGCCCCCCAAGAAGCTCAATACTACATTTACTTAGGTAAAGCCTGGTCAAAAATCAATAACCATGAGCAAGCCAATTTAGCCTACTATCAAGGTTTCAGCCTTAATCCCAAGGAAGTTTCAGCGAAGAATCATTATCTACTAGGAGATAAACTATTCCAGCACAACCAAGTTGAACAAGCGATCGCCTGTTATCGCCGAGCTATAAGTAGCAAGCCCGATTTGATTGAGGCTTATTGGCGGCTAGGAGAAATTGCCACGGAAAAGGGCGATTATCAAACAGCCTTTGCTTGTTATCGTCAGGCAGCAAAAAATGCGCCCGATCGAGCGCAAAACTATATTTTGCTAGGAAATACCTTAGCCCAGCAGAATGACTGGCAGGGAGCATTAGCTTGTTATCAAAAAGTCACTACCTTGGAACCAAACAATGCAGATATATACTGTAATTTAGGTGAATCTCTAATTAAATTAGAGCGGTATGAGGAAGCGGCAAAAGTTCTTCGACAGGCGATCCAAAAAAATCCCCAATCCTGGCAGACTTATTATCAATTAGGCAATAGCTTGAGCCAGCAGCAATTATGGCAAGAGGCAATCGGCGCATATGAAAAGGCAATTGTCTTTAATGCTAAATTTAATCATGCATATCACAACTTAGGTCAAGCTCATTTGGAATTGCAGCAGTGGCAAGAAGCAGTAGATGCCTATACCAAAGCAATTAAACATGGTTCTACTTCCTCCTGGTCACATTATGGCTTAGGTTCTGCTTTGCTGGAACTAAGACAATGGCAGCCAGCAGCGGAGGCATTGAGTAATTCAATTAAGTTACTTCCTAACTTTGACTGGGCGCACCATAAATTGGGGAATGTCAAAGTAGAGCTAGAAGACTGGGATGGGGCAGTGAGCGCCTATCGACGCGCATTAGAAATTACCCCAGAGTTACCCAAAACCGAAGACAAGCTCAACGATGTACTACGCAAAAGGTCAATGTTAGATCTAGAAAAAGTCAAGCAGTATTATCAAAAGTCTCTCGAACAAGAGCCTGAAGATGAGTCTATTTATTTCAAAGCCCTAGAAGTATCCCCAAACGATCCCGAAATCTATGGCAAATTAGCAGGATTATATCAATCTCAGGGGAATTTAGACCAGGCGATCGCTTTTTATAAAATTGCTTTACAGATCCAACCTGACAATCTAGAAACAGTCAGCAAACTTAAGAAGTTGCAATCTCAACTTAGTTAGTTTTCGCCGAAATTAAAAGTTCAGGTCAGAGATTATCCTGCGCTACTCTGACCGTTGGTCACACTCACCTAGCCAGCACTAAGATAAAACAGTGAACACCATTACCCACAATTCATCTAGCCAAGTAATTGAATCAACTCCAGTTAACAACTCAGCCAAACTAGCTCCCACAGATACTCCGCTAGTCAGCGTAATTATTCCTGTCTATAACAGTGCTAAATATATCCAAAAGGCGATCGATAGCGTCTTAGATCAAACCTACGGTAATTATGAAATTATTGTGGTAGATGATGGCTCAACTGACGAGACTCGTCAAAAACTACAGCCATATCAACATAAAATTCGCTATATCTTTCAAGAAAATCAGGGTTCGGCAACAGCACGCAATACAGGGATTAAGTTAGCCAAGGGCGATTTGGTTGCCTTTCTTGACTCTGATGATTTATGGTCAATCCCCGAAAAATTAGAGAAGCAGGTGGCTTGTTTTCAGCAACATCCAGATCTAGGCGGACTCAATACTGGCTGGAAAATAGTTGATGGAGCAGGTAAACATATCAAGACAGTACAGCCTTGGCACAAAGCACCCAAGCTAGATTTAGAAACCTGGTTAAAGAAAAAATGCGTTCGTACGAGCGCCATGATGTTTCGTCGCCCATGGCTCGAAAAAGTTGGTGGTTTCGATCCCGAACTCAGACAATCTCATGATGTAGATTTAATTTTACGTTTATCTCTGGCTGGCTGTAAAACAGAATGGTTGAAGGAAGAAACTGTCTGTTATCGACAACATGACTTAAACACCACTAAAGACAGTTTAAAACAAGCAAAATATATTCAAGCAGTATTAGACAAGTTTTTTGCCCGTAACGATCTACCAGAATCGATCGCTAAACAAGAGCAGCAAATTCGCTATCATACTTTAGTTTGGATTGCCTGGTATCAATATAATGCAGGTAATCTGGATGAAATGACAAAGTTTTTGCACAAGTCTCTAGATTTTAGTCCTTATCTGCGGGCGGAGAATATTGCCCATTGGTTAAGTAGTTTTAAAAGATTTACGGAAGAACGGGGTAAAGGCTTTAATATTAATTTTTTAACTAATTCCAGCCAGTGGAAAAAACTGATTGGCAGTGTATTAGAGTTGAAAAATTTCCCTAGTGAAACTTTAGAAACTAACCTAGATGTTCTCTACCCACAAAACAATCCCCTCAAACTAAAAGTTGCCGAACATTTAAAATCAACTGCCA
>JBDKJC010000544.1:0-3583 GCA_039796815.1 Cyanobacteriota bacterium
ATCTACCTCATATGGAGTATTACAAAGTCAGTGCTTTTAAGTTAGAACCTCTAACCGACAAAGGTATTTTAGTAGTTGATGGCGAATCTATGGAATATTCAGCTATTGAGATGAAAGTAATACCTAATTTAGCTTGTGTAATTTGTTAGAAATTAAAAAATATTTAGAATTTAGACACAGAAAGAAATCGCATCGGTGCTTTTGATAAATATGATGGAGTCGGATTTAACGATTAGAAAGGCAAATTTTAAAGATATTATTCCTCTGCAAAAGCTTTATCAACAAGTAGATATCCTTCACCAGCAGGCACTACCCGAAATATTTAATTCTGTCGGTGAGTTTGAACGAACTGATTCCTGGTTTGAGGATAGATTTAAAGATGATGACTATTGCATGTTGGTTGCAGAATACAAAGACGAGATATTAGGACTGGTAGAAATTCAGATGCGTCAAACTCAAAATCCATGCCTAAAACCACGTAAATACGGACATATTAGAGATATCATCGTCGATGAACCTTGGCGCAAACGAGGTATTGGCAAAAGTTTAATGCAAGATGCTCATAAGTGGGCAAAACAGCAAGGAGCTAGTTCTGTTGAGCTAATAGCATTTAGTTTCAATACAGAAGCATTATCTTTTTATCGAAACCTTGGCTATTTAGATAGTGATGTAACCCTAAGAAACACCTTTTGAAATCTGTAGCTATTAATTATTTTTAAATTTGAAAGCAAATTCTAGAGCATTATGCTAAATTGTGTACACAGAGGTACATAAATATGAGGCAAAACAATGTTAGAAAAAATTGGAATACGAGAATTTAGAAATAATTTGTCAAAATATATCAGTACGACAGAGCCTGTGGCTGTAATGCGTCACGGTGAAACTGTCGGTTATTTTTTGCCTACCCATAAAAAACCAGAACAAGCAGAATTAGAATCTTTGAAGGTAGCAGCAGAGAAATTAGATCGGCTATTGGCAGAAAAGGGGATCGCAGAAGACGAACTCGTAGAGGAATTTCGTCAACTACGCCAAGAACATAACTAAAAAAGTTTATGGCAGTAGAAACCAAAATTGTCCTCGATGCAAATATATTGATTCGAGCAGTACTCGGTAAAAAGGTGCGAAACACTATCCAAAAGTTTGCCAACTCCACTCAATTTTTCAGTCCAGACGTTTGCTTTGCTGATGCTAGGAAATATCTGCCAGCTTTGTTTGAAAAACGTAATTTACCCGCCAATGAAGCGATCTCCGTATTAGAAGAATTGACCAACTTAATCGCAGCTGTGGATGCCGACTTATACGAAATTTACGAAGTAGAAGCTAAACAAAGAATTGCGGTACGAGATATAAATGACTGGCCTATCGTGGCAGTATCACTTATGCTAGATTGTCCTATTTGGACAGAAGATGCCGATTTTTTTGGCGTAGGTGTAGCTACTTGGACAAGCGATCGCGTTCACCTTTATCTATCTAACGGGACTTAAAAAAAGGCGATCGCTTTCCTTGATGTTTGACTATAAAGGAATATAGACCCTAATTTTGGCGCGGGTTAAGGCGGTGTAGAGCATTTTTTGCAGATCGGGACAGCCTTGCATATCTTCGATATCTAGAAAGACATAATTAATACTCGAACCTTGAGCTTTATGTACTGTCAAACTGTAGGCGTAGGTAATATCATCAAAAGTTCTGGATAAATCGAAATACTTGTTCCACTGT
This sequence comes from Cyanobacteriota bacterium, assembly GCA_039796815.1. Taxonomy (GTDB): domain Bacteria; phylum Cyanobacteriota; class Cyanobacteriia; order Cyanobacteriales; family Xenococcaceae; genus Waterburya. The sequence continues at coordinate 1,717 of JBDKJC010000544.1, forward strand.
TTTTTGGCAACGTAGTCTTTGATCATTTCGTCTCTAAGTCTTGCAGCTTGTTCGGTCAACACAGACAAATTTACATCAAACCCCGCATCAGTCTTAACGGGGATCGAGCGATATTGATAAGCGATTTTATCGAAGGATAGTTCTTTAATTGTGGGTTGTTCAATCACAGAACACTCTTCGGAGTTGTTAATTAAGACTCCCCATCTATTTTTACCTTTTTGTCCTGGACGAACCCGAAACAGGGGTTTTCTAGCAATTAATCTGTCACCTGGAACAAACATTGGTGCATCTTTACCCCATAAACGCGATCGCACAAATCGATTAGCATCCCCCGCAGTTTTGTTACGCCACACTAGCAGCCTGGCATAGTCGGGATTAGATTTACAATCCTCAGCTTGAAAATACTCAGTTACGGTTTCTAACCATTCCTTACGAGGTTGACAGACAATCGTCCGATCTTCGCTGGTTTGGAAAGCATACATTCTACTAGCATATAAATTATTGCTACGGATTTGCTCGGCTACTATTGCAATCTCTCCTTCATAACGGATTATTTCGTCTAAAGTTGCCGTATCATCAATCGCCTCAGAAATTGCTACCATTGGCTGCTGTTCTTTGACTGGTGGAAGTTGTGCTTCATCCCCCACAAAAATTACTTTGGTATCAATAGTAGTGGCGATCGCCTCCACGATCTCTTCAAAATTACTACGGCTAATCATCGAAAACTCGTCAATGATCATCACGTCGTAATCATCAAATTCAGCATCGCCAGCGGAAGTAAATTCTTCTTCTCCTGTTTCTTCGTTCATCTCTGGCTGTTGACCTAAAAGTTGTGCCACAGTTTTAACATCGATGTTAATCCCCAGAGAACTTCCCACTTGTATTAAGCTTTTAGCTGCTTTATTAGTAGGTGCAGCGATCGCAAATTCAAAATCATGAGCATCTAGCCATTCGATTAAGTGACAGATTAAAAAGCTTTTTCCTGTCCCTGCATAGCCACTGAGGCGGAAAAAACTCTGATTACTGCGTAAAAATGACTTTAATTTCTCTAGAGCTTGTTGTTGTGCCTTGGTTAACTTTTTGGCTGATTTTTTTGCAGTCTTGCCCATCATTTACTTAATCGTTATTTCAATATAGTAAATCATGGTTTTATTTATAAACAGTCTCTAGTAGACCAGAAGTTAAATAGCAGCAGAATAGGCTTCATCCACTTTAATAGTCGTACCTGTAATGAACTTAGCATCCTCAGTAAGTAGAAAAGCAACTATTTTGGCAAACTCGGCGTAAGTAGCTGGACGACCAAACATTAAATCCTCTGGCACATTCCATCCTGCTAACTCTTCTATTGAATCCGCTACAAAAAAAGGTGCTAAAGAAATCATTCTCAGGCGATCGCGACGATAACGTTTGGCATATAGTTTGGTAAATCCTTATAAAACTGGCGATCGCCAAAATGCAGCCAATGCCAGCCATCTTCTTCTCCTTCTGCTCTTACTTCCCAGTTTGGGAAGAGTGTTTGGTAAAACTGACGAGTCTCTTCTAAGTCTTGGCAAATTTGGTTAACGTGTTCAAAGCGATGGAATTGCATAGCAGTAATTTCTACTTTCTAAAGTTTTTTCTTTAATAAGTAGGATAAGCTATTTGATTGACTTTGTAAAGTTTTTTCTTTAGTTTGGATATATGACTAAAAAATCCCAAAATAAAACAGCAAAAGTTAAGACGCGACGAGCAATTATTAATTTACTCAAGCAAGAAGGTACGATGGATTCACAGGAATTAGCCGAGCGCTTGAATATTTCGGCAATGGCTGTGCGTCAACATCTTTATGGGCTGGCTGAAGAAAAACTAGTTACTTATCAAGAACAAC
>JBDKJC010000545.1:0-3579 GCA_039796815.1 Cyanobacteriota bacterium
TCTGCATTTTACTAGTCGAAAGTTATGACCATTTTAACTTTTGGTTAAGGAAAATTAGTTGTCCTTAAGCCTAAGCTGTAAAAATTATACTGACGTTTAAAACCCTCAGAATATATTACGTTAAATTTGAGCAGATAATTTAGCTAGTTTATCAAAAGCTTGAAGCTTGAGTGTTTTGATAAAAACTTTTGATAAAAAGTAGATAAAAGAAAAAGGTTCTGGGAGTCTTGCCGTGTTTCGACCCCAAAACCTTCTCCTATTACACTTACTCCTCACACAATTAATAGTATACAAAAGTGATTAGCTTGATACTAGCTTTACATGCCACTTTTTTAATTGTCATAATCTTTTAAACAAAAATTGCTCATAAGTGTGTTAATTAACCACAGAAGGTTGTTGGTCTTTAGTTGTAAAGAAAGCTTTGAGAATATTTTCCGCCATCTGAGGACTGCTTAAACCTAAACTTGCTTTAGATTCATCTGTAGTAGCATGATCTACCAAAATATCTGGTACGCCAAAGCGTTTTACAGGTACTAACACATCATGCTCTTGGAAAGCTTCCAAAACGGCCGAACCAAATCCACCCATTAGACAACCCTCTTCAAAGGTGACTACCTTGCCAATTTGTTTAGCCAGAGGCACGATCAAATCCGTATCCAAAGGTTTCACAAAACGAGCATTGATCACCGTAGCTTCGATACCATGTTCGCTGAGGATCTCTGCTACCTGTAGTGCAGGATAAACCTGAGTCCCATAACCGATTAGGAGTAGGTCATCACCACTGCGTAAGATTTCCCCTTTGCCGATTTCTAGGGCTTCCCAGCCTTCGTCCATCAAGGGTACACCGATACCATTGCCTCTAGGATAGCGCATGGCGATCGCTCCCTCTTGATAATTAACTCCTGTAACTACCATCCGCTGTAATTCAGCTTCATCTTTAGGCGCCATGATCGCAATATTCGGGATACAGCGCAGATAAGCAATATCATACATACCCTGGTGAGTTGGGCCGTCCGCACCAACAATTCCTGCTCGATCTAGGCAGAAAAATACAGGTAACTTTTGAATGCAAATATCATGAATAATCTGATCGTAGGCGCGCTGAAGGAAAGTAGAATAAATTGCTGCCACAGGCTTCATTCCTTGACTAGCCATCCCGGCGGCCAGGGTAACAGCGTGCTGTTCGGCAATCCCCACATCAATATACTGCTGGGGTAAAGCCTTCTGAAGCTTATCTAAACCTGTACCTGTCGCCATGGCGGCGGTAATGCCGACAATTTTAGGATCGTTCTGCGCCAGGGTGGTTAAAGTATCAGCAAACACCTTGCAGTATTGGGGAGGTTTAGGCTTAGTTGCGGGGGCCGCTTTCCCTGTCGCTAAATTAAAAGGGCTTTTTGGAGCATGATAGCCTACCTGGTCGTTTTCTGCGGCCATATATCCTTTACCCTTAACCGTTGCCACATGAACTAATACTGGGCCAGGAACTTTATGCGCCTGTTTAAAGGTGGCAATTAGCTCTGCTAAATTATGACCATCAATCGGGCCAAAATATTTAAAGCCCAACTCTTCAATCACTGCCCCCACTTTTGGTACAGCCAGGCGTTTCATCCCTTCTTTAACTCGTTCCATTTCTGGGGTTAAAGATTCCCCAAAGAAGGGTAGCTGTTTAAACTGCTCTTCCAGATTATCGGATAAAAACTGCACGGGGTCAGATAAACGAACTTTATTCAGATAGCGAGAAATTGCCCCGACATTAGGGGAAATAGACATCTCGTTATCATTTAGCACCACCATGAGGTTAGTGTTGGGCATATGTCCTGCGTGGTTGATCGCTTCTAGAGCCATCCCGCCAGTAAGCGCCCCATCGCCAATAATCGCTACACATTTGAAATCTTCGCCTCTGGCATCTCTAGCCATCGCCATCCCTAAAGCAGCAGAAATACTCGTAGAAGCGTGTCCTGCGCCAAAATGGTCGAATTTACTTTCCCCCAGCTTGAGATAACCAGCGACCCCATCTTTCTGACGCAGAGTATTAAAATTGCTATACCTCCCTGTCAGTAGTTTGTGAGGATATGCCTGATGTCCCACATCCCAAACAACCTTATCACGGTCTAAATCTAGAGTTTGATAAAGAGCAATAGTCAATTCCACTACCCCTAAACCTGGTCCTAAATGGCCTCCGCTAGTGGCAACTGTTTGTAAATGCTTTTCTCTTATTTGGCGGGCAACATCCTCTAACTGACGGAGTGTTAAACCGTGTAACTGATTAGGATGAGTAATTTCGCTTAAATGCATAATACCGTATTCTCTAATAACAGATTATTTATTTTTTCTCTAAGATTAATTATCCTACTTTCTCCGTACCTAAAGAAAAATCAGCTACTTTTCCCAATCGCCTGATGATTTGCTGCTTTTTAGCCAATTCATCTCCATTTAAAGGTCAAACTTGGTAGGTAATAATATTCATAGTAGATTAATTTAGTAACTACCCTCGATAAATATAAAGCTATATCAAGATGTGTGCTGAATTATGGAGAGATCGCTCAAATAAAGCTGTATTTTAGCTTGATATTTAGAAAATTTAGATTTTTAGACCTTTGCTAGCTAGCCACTCTGGGTTATAAAGCCGCGATTGATATCTAGCTCCTCCATCACAAAGCACCGTGACGATAGTGTGACCAGGACCCATTTGTTTAGCTAGTGCGATCGCCGCAGCCACATTAATGCCCACCGAGCCACCCATAAATAAGCCTTCTTTATTTAGTAGCTGATAGATGACGCGAATACACTCTTGGTCGTCTATTTGAATAGCATCATCCATCGGTGCGCCTAGCATATTAGCCGTAATGCGACTATTACCAATACCTTCCGTAATGGAATTGCCTTCTGGCTTAATTTCGCCAGTCTTAACGTAGCTATACAAGCCACTACCCATGGGATCGGCGACCACACAGCGAATCTTAGGGTTCTGGTCTTTAAGATACATTGATACCCCTGCATAAGTCCCCCCTGTCCCTGTAGATGTCACCCACACGTCAACCTTTCCTTCAGTTTGTGACCAAATTTCGGCTCCTGTAGTTTCGTAATGTGCCTGACGATTAGCTAGATTTTCAAACTGATTTGCCCAAATAGCGTTATCTAATTCTGCTGCCACTCTACCCGATACTTTGACGTAATTATTGGGATTACTATAGGGTACTGCGGGAACTAGACGAACCTCTGCACCTAAAGTTTTTAGAGTATCAATTTTTTCTTGAGACTGAGTTTCAGGGATAATAATCAGGCACTTATAACCTTTGGCGTTGCAGATATGAGCTAAACCAATACCTGTATTGCCTGCTGTGCCTTCAACCACTGTACCACCTGGCTTCAGTAGTCCTTTGCGTTCGGCATCTTCAACAATATATAGAGCTGCCCGATCTTTAACCGATCCACCGGGATTCAAAAATTCTGCTTTACCCAAAATTTCGCAGCCTGTCTCATCGCTAAAGCTATTAAGGCGAATTAGGGGCGTATTTCCCACTGTAGCGACAAAACCGTTCTTGATATCCATAAGCTAATCAAAATTAAATTAATCGA
>JBDKJC010000546.1:0-3576 GCA_039796815.1 Cyanobacteriota bacterium
TGGGACAAACTAGTAATGTCGGTTTTTCTAACAGGTTTTGTTGTTTGAGATTGAGCAAAAAGCCAATGAGTTGAATAGTTTTACCTAAACCCATATCGTCCGCTAAACAAGCACCTAATCCCCAAGTATCTAAAAAGGATAGCCAGCCTACACCCTTGGCCTGATAGGGTCGTAATTTGCCTTGGAAATCCTTAATCTTATTTACGGGTTCGACGGATTTATCATCAGAAAGATTATCCAATAAGCCAGCTAAAACTCCTGTCGGTTCAAATTTAACTACAGGCAATTTCGCCAAAGTTGTCGTATCTCCTGTTGATAAACGCAAGGCATCTTCTACCGAAAGATCTAGCCGATCGTTAGACTGATCTAACACCGCTTGGGCTGCCCTAACATCCGCTGGTTGGAGAGCAATCCACTGTCCATCAATTTCCACAATCGGCGACTTCTGCGCCAGTAGCTTTTTAAAATCTGTTTTGGACACAGTGCGATCGCCCACTGCAATTTCTAGCTTATACTTCAACATACTTTGCAAGCTTAAACGTTCTCCCTTTCTTTGGGAAACGCCAGCGGTCATTTTGATGCCTAGTCTTTGCCCGCTATTATCGTTAGTTAAGCCAGGAGGCAGAATTACGCCCAAACCATTGTCTCTTAATTGCCAAACCTTTGCCCGAATAAACTCATACACCTGAATGGGATCGAGAGTACAGCTAATAGGTTGACTATGATCTAAACTCCCGCGCACAGGTTCATAAATACGGGTTGCTAATCCTAAACCTTTGAGCAGAGTTTCCTGAGGGTTTTCAATGGTGCGATCGCCAATTTTAAGAAATTCAGCCGAACACTGCCAAATCGTCGCTGCATCAACAATAAAATCGGGATTATCTAAAGCTTGTAAATAATAGTTCAAAGACCAGTCTGGCTGTTCGCTATCTTCTGTGGTTGCCATTGGTGGTGTGAGTACAAAACAAACTCGATAACGATTTAGACCTAATTCATTTTGCCGACTAACTATATACTCGCCAACAGGTAACGTCCAACTATATAAAGCATGAATTAAACGGTTAGCATAACTTGGATTTGTTTCTAATAGAGGAGATGTCGAAAGCGATCGCAACCAAGGTTCAATACTAAGATCTTTGTAGTTATTAGGATTGTAATCAATCCAAGAACGCAAGCGCATATCTAAAAGCAAAGAAAGCGATCGTAATAATAATCCTTCATCGGTAGTATTGGCTTGAGATTCTTCTGCATCGAGATATGCCAAGCAAGCTTCTGGTAACGCTTGAGTAAATTTTGCCAAGCGCACTCGATCTACTTCACTATCGATTAAAGGTTGCCAGACACTGCGATAGTTGGTTCGACGAGATTTTTTCACCTCAACTCCAGGCAAAAACTTTTGTCTGACAATTAAATCTAACACCCAGCGATATATATGCGACCAATAACGCAGATCTCCCGCCAAATAATCTGTACTAGACTGTAGCGCACTGAGGGATAATATCTGCAATAAACTAATGGTTTCCTCGACAGTTAGACGAAATCCTTTTACTTCCCAAAGATAAAGATCTAACTTTGATTCCTCTTTAACTACGTTCCCCGCAAATACAGGCTGTACTTTCTTGCTTTGAGGCGTTTCGCTAATAATCGTCGGCATTCCTACTAGCTGAGTATGCCACTTACTTTGCTCCAATAAATCGGCAACACCTAATTCATGGCTTTGGAACAGATCGAGTAATTCTGAACGTTGTAAGTTAAAGGGATGAATAAAATCCCCAGACTTATTAAGAGAGAAGGTTTCGTTAACCAAAGAACGCCAGACTTGCCCCCAGACAAAGAAATAATCTTGACCTGCATTAACGATCCAACTGCCGTGAATAATTGACATAGTTATCTTGATTGAGACTAGAAAAGCCGAGGGGAAGAAGCGTAATTTTGTTACTACACCTCAGATTTATGAATACGAACTATAGATCTTGCTCCAATCCTATAGCTGATTTTAGTTGAAGAAGAAACGTCGTAATGCTAATGATCAGTTTAGCAAGTTTCCTCGATTACCTATTATTTATTACTTATTACTTATTAATTACCTCATAAATGCCTGATAATTTCCGCCTAATGACTCCACGATAGATTTAGTATTGGCTACCAGCATGTTGACATAACTATCTCCCTCACTGCCTTTGGCACCGATAGAGTCAGAATATAGTTCTTGCGGTGCAAGCTTTACTCCCGCTTCTTCGGCAACTGTCTCAATTAACTGAGGATTAATGGTTGTTTCGGCAAAAATTGCTGGTATCTGCATTTTTCTGATCTCATTAGCCAAATTTTTAACCGTTTGAGCGCTTGGCTGTTCCTCAGTACTAATTCCAATTAATGTTCCTGCCATCTCTAAACCATAGGCACGGGTAAAATATTGAAATGCATCATGAGTGGTCACTAATTTCCGTTTAGCTCGGGGAATAGTGGCAATTTGCTCACTAATCCACCGATCGACCTGCTGCAATTCGGTAATTAATTGATCGGCGTTGGCTTTAAATTCTGCCGCATCTTCAGGCGATAGTTCAATTAAGCGATCGCGAATTGCTTTGGTCATGGCGATCGCATTTTGCGCATCTCCCCATACATGAGGATCGGGTTCTTGTTGTCCTTGGTATTCAAAATCTAGTGGTTTGACTACTTCTCCTACCGCATATTTATTAGCTTTAATTCCCGTCGAGTTAATCATTTTGATGATCCCTGGCTCAAGATTAAATCCGTTATATAAAATTAAATCTGCTTGTTCTAAAGCTACACTGTCCTTGGGAGTTGGTTCGTATACATGAGGATCGGCTCCAGGCTCTAAAATACCCTGATGCTCAATTTCATCTCCCCCCACTTTTGCGGTCAAATCGGCAATGATCGTACTAGTAGATACTACCTGCGGTTTGTCATCTTCTACATTGACATTATCTCTATTTGCTGTACATCCGACCAACAGTAGACCGAAACAAGCTCCTACTAAGACAAACCATTGACGAATCTTAAATTTTTGCTCGCTCATGCGGTTTTCCATCTACAGCTAGATTGACACATTTATCATATTTCTTTCATAATATTTATCATAATCCTTTCATATTTTACTTGAGTCATGAGCTACAACGCGATCGCCGTTGATAATTTAGGAGTTTGTTACCGCACAGTCGAAGCACTGCGGAATATTTCCCTAAATCTTGTCCCAGGCAAAGTAACTGGGGTATTTGGACCCAATGGTGCAGGGAAAAGCACTTTAGTTAAAGCCATGTTAGGTCTTATTCCTGCCAATAGCGGCTCGGTATCTTATGATGGGCAACCGATACAGCATCATCTCGACAAAATTGCCTATGTTCCCCAGCGATCGCAAATTGACTGGACATACCCTGTCACAGTTTGGGATGTAGTCATGATGGGTCAAGTCCGTAAAACAGGCTGGTTTCGTCGTTTTTCTCATGTAAGTCGTCGTCAAGCCATGGCTGCCCTTGAGCAAGTAGAAATGAGGGAATATCAACACCGTCCCATTGGTCAACTTTCAGGGGGACAACAACAGCGGGTGTTTTTGGC
>JBDKJC010000547.1:0-3576 GCA_039796815.1 Cyanobacteriota bacterium
TGCAGGTGCAACTTTAGCAGGCTTGCTGGCTGAGGCGGGATATAAAATAGTTGCCGTGAGTGACTCTAAAGGCGGTATTTATGCACCCCAAGGTTTAGATATTGCTAGCGTTAGCGAGCATAAAAATCGCAGCCGCGAGATGAAAGCGGTATATTGCCAAGATACGGTATGCAGCATTGTTGAGCATCAAGTGATTTCTAATCAAGAGTTGTTGGCTTTAGATGTGGATGTGTTGATTCCTGCTGCTTTGGAAAAACAAATAACTCAAACTAATGCCCCAGATATTCAAGCCAAGTATATCTTTGAGGTGGCAAATGGTCCGATTACTTCCGATGCAGATCAAATTCTCGCCCAACAGGGAACTTATGTTTTTCCTGATATTTTAGTTAATGCGGGTGGTGTTACCGTCAGTTACTTTGAATGGGTACAAAACCGCAATGGTTGGTACTGGACATTATCCGAGGTTAATCAACGTCTGCAAGAGAAAATGCAGGTAGAAGCCGAACAAGTTTGGCAGATTAGTCAAGATTCCCAAATCGATCTGCGCACCGCTGCTTATGTACAAGCTCTTAAACGATTAGGAGAGGCTTTAGATGCTAAGGGAAACAGAAATTATTTTGTCAATTCTTAATCTTTAAAAGCTTTAGTTGCGATCGCCTTACAATCAAGCATTAATGAGATCGGCGATCGCACTAAAATAATTTTACAAGTCATTTTCAGTTAATTCAGCGATCTTCATCAAGGCTTTTAATGTGCCTATTTTTAAGTCTTTATTTCTGTGAACAGGAATAGATAAAATTTTATCTGCCCCAGTTTTTTCATAAACATGATGACTACCTGTAACCTTTTTTAAAACCCAGCCTTTTTTCTCAATTATTTTGCCAAGCTTTTTACCAGAAACCGACTTCATACTGCAACTTCAACAATTTGAGCGTTATTTTCAACAGCATGACTATCGTTTGCCACCTCAAGCCATCCCTGAATTGCATCTTTGAGGTTACTTTCTAGCTCTTCCATAGTATCTCCTTCAGTAATACATCCTGGTAAAGCTGGAACTTCCGCCCAATAGCCGCCTTCCTCTGCTTGATACACGATCGCTTTGATCTTCATATATTGATATGCAGGTTTTAAAAATCTTGCTTTCTATTTTATCTCAATCTCTAAATATACCTTCCAAATGCGATCGCCTTACAACCAAGCATTAATTAAATCTGCGATCGTCTTATAAAAAAACCTTTGATTGGTATGGTAGTCTCAGTGGGAATTAATTTGAAGCAATCAAGTTAACAAATACTTAAAGATGAAATCAGTTGATTTTAAAAGCGATCTCGAGACCAGCATATTCTCAGAACTTCCTCGTTTGCCCATTGTATCTAGTTCGGAATTAGATTGGAAAACTATTCAAATTATCCATTTTCGTCAACCAGCTTTTGAAATTCCCGAACATCAATCGGATTCTTATGGAATTTGCCTCAATGCAGGAAAAGCCGTCAAGTTAGAGCAGAAAATTGCCGATAAACTGTATAAATCTAATTCTGTTCCTGGAGATTTTAGTATTTATCCTGCACATGTTAGTCAGTCTTTTGCTTGGAACTCAGAAGCAGATTTTTTACTGGTTAATCTACAACCTGAACTTATATCTAAATTAGGTTACGAACTATATCAAAGCAATAGTGTAGAACTTATACCCAAACTTGACTCGTCGTTCGATCTTTTAATCCAACAGATCGCTTTAACCCTCAGAGATGCGGTAGCAAATGGAATAGATAACAACTTGTATGCTGATTCAATGGCAAATGCTTTAACAGTACATTTATTGTCGCGCTATTCTAATTGCAGTAAGGTTCTTAGATCGAGTGAGAATAAATTATCTCAATTACAACTCAGCCAAGTAATCGATTACATCTACAGTAATTTAGATAAAAATCTAACTCTGACACAACTAGCCACAATATTACAGTTAAGCGAATATCACTTTGCTCGCTTGTTTAAACAAACCACTGGCAAAGCACCCCATCAATTTCAGCTTCAATGTCGGATAGAACGCGCTCAAGAATTATTATTACACGATATGGCGATCGCAGATGTGGCTCAAGCAACAGGATTTTCTAGTCAGAGTCATCTTAACTATCATTTTAAGCGTCAGGTAGGAATCACACCAAGACAATACATTAAACATTGAGCATTGAACATTGAACATTGTTCATGATTGATAAATGTTCAATGAATAGTTTGGCAGTAAACGAAAAATTAGCTTTTCAGCTTCCATAGGAACTCAGGTTATCTAGTCTCAAGCAAGAACTTATAAAAACACAGCAAGAACTTTGAATACTATCGATAGGGACATTTTGCATACTAAGAGAGTACAAATTTTAGTAGTAACTATTATGTCTATCGAAAAAAACAAACAAATTGTTTTGCGTTTTGCTCAAGATGGTTGGGGTACGATGCCTAATTGGGAAAAAGTTTGGGATGAATTGGTTGCACCTAATCTTGTTCAGCACTTTAATAGCTTTCCCGATCCCATTGTTGGCTTAGAAAACAATAAGCGGTTCAGTGAGGAGTTGTTTAAAGGAATGCCAGATGCCAAATGTACTATCGAAGATGTCGTTGCTGAGGGCGATCTAGTTGTCTTTCGCTCAACTGTGCAAGGAACCCATACAGGAACTTTCCTGGGATATTCTGCTACTGGAAAGTCTACGAAGCTGAACGATTTTACTCAAATCCGAATTGAGAACGGGAAAATCGTTGAGATGTGGTACGAGACTAATTTGCTGTCGGGGTTGCAACAATTGGGTTTAGCACCTGCTTAGTAATTGAATTATTTAAATTTCGCGTCAAGACAAGAGCGATCGCATTTTAATTAGAGTGCGATCGCTTTTTTTATTTCTTTTGCTTGAGTTATTATTCTCCATAGTAGAAATTTGAAGTATGTCAAAATCAAGAAATAGCATATTCAGGTAATTATCCACCCATGATAGAAATTATTTTCCTGGTTGAAGATGACCCCGACGGAGGTTATATAGCAAGAGCATTGGGTGAATCGATATTTACTCAAGCAGATGATTTGGAAAGTCTTAAAGAAATGATCCGCGATGCAGTTGACTGTCATTTTACAGAAGAACAAAAACCTAAAGTAATTCGATTACATATTGTTCGAGACGAGGTTATTGCATCGTGAAATTACCACGAGATATATCAGGACAAGACTTAATTAAAACTCTTTCTTGTCTTGATTACGAAGTTACTCGTCAAACTGGTAGTCATGTCAGGTTAACTACTAAACGTAACGGAGAACACCATATCACAGTTCCCGCACACGATCCGATTAAAATAGGAACTCTCAACGCTATCCTGAAAGGAATTGGGGAACATCACGGTTTAAATCGTGCTGAATTAATTAGAATGTTATTTTTTTGATTTTAAGCGATCGCATTTTAATTACAGTGCGATCGCCTATTTTGTAGATTGAGCAAATAAAGCTAATTCTGCTCGATATTATTAATTTTATTAAAAGCCTTTTGCTGGTCAAATAAAATTTGCTGTTGGGGGACAGGAATCGGAATTCCCGCTCGT
>JBDKJC010000548.1:0-3574 GCA_039796815.1 Cyanobacteriota bacterium
AGCTAGTCCTTTAGGGTATCCTTTAGGAAAGATTTTTAACGGGGGTCTTAAACCCAATTAGCTAGAAGCTATTAGCTAGAAGCTATTAGCTGATAAAGCAATCGCCATTTAAGAGATATAGGGTTTTAATAAGACGAAAAAAACTTTGGTTGGCTAGGTTAGACATGATAGTTCGATCTCAATAACAGACTATTACTAATTAGTGCGTAGTGCTTGAATCACGTCAACACGACTGGCTTTGAGCGCGGGAAAAAAACTTGCTCCTATTCCTACTAGTAAAGCCGAACCAAGAGATAAAGCAGCGCCTTGTTTAGAAAACTGATAAGGAATGTGAACAAATTTTGTAGTAACGGTAACTGTCAGAATGTGTACCGTAAGAATTGCTGCCACTCCCCCCACCAAGCTGAGTATAGCTGCCTCCAGAATAAACTGAATCATTACTTCACTCTGTGTTCCGCCAATTGCCCGTCGTAAGCCAATCTCCTTGATACGTTCTATCACCGAGGCGATTGATATATTAGCTATTCCTACTCCGCCAATCAATAATGCAATCAATGCTAATACATAAAGCGCACGAGCAACAGTTTCTTGAAGCTCTTTCTCTCTGAATAAATCCTCAGTATTATCTTCCGTATAGACAGTTGCTTTAGGATGACGCTGACTTAAAATTTTTTCTACTTGTTCTTTAATCTGAGGTATATTTTCTAATCTATTAGAGCCAATCTGAAGCGTACTAGAAGAAAATTCTCCTCCCAAGATTTGAGCAAAAGTTTGTGGCAACCAAAGAGTACCAGAAGATCCAAACTCTGACCCCTCAGCTTTAGTTTCTATAACTCCAACTATAGTTAGGCGCGTACCGTCGGCGAAAATCTCTTTTCCAATAGCTTGTTGTCCTTCAAACAAAAGATTGGCTAGTTTCAGATCGATTACTGCTACTGGACGATACTGAGTAACGTGAGTTCGGGATAAGAAAAGGGAAAGCAGGTAGTAGGCTAAAGGTATTGAAATCTTAACCTCCTGCTCACCCATGATGATCTTAGAAGAACTATTCTGCCATGTCGATGATTTTTGCCAGACATTTGAACCATTGTGGAAACAACAACTGATTGGGAATGGACTTAAGCAGCGAAATCGCCAGCGCAGTCTGTGTTTAAGTGAAGTTATGACAATTCTAATTAGCTTTCATCAGTCTTGTTATCGCAACTTTAAATCCTACTATGTGAAGAAGGTTCAAATGGAGTGGGGTAAAGATTTTCCAGGATTAGTCAGCTATCAGCGATTTGTGGAATGGACTCCAAGCACTTTGATTCCGTTATGTGCCTACTTGCGGTCTTGCTTTGGTCAATGTACTGGAATCAGTTTTATGGACTCTACTTGTCTCAAAGTCTGTCATAATCGCCGCATCAGTCAACATCGGGTATTTAAGAACTTAGCAGCCCGTGGCAAGACTTCTGTCGATTGGTTCTTTGGCTTCAAGCTACATCTGGTTGTCAATGATCAAGGGGAGTTACTCAGTTGTCAGGTGACTTCAGGTAATATCGATGACCGTAAGCCTGTTCCCGATTTGCTTCAACATCTGTTTGGGCAAGTGTTCGCGGACAAGGGCTACATTTCTCACAAGCTCTTCCAAGAATTAATGGAAAGTTTTGGGGTTCAACTAGTCACTAAGCTCAAACGCAATATGAAGCAGCGTTTAATGCCTCTATGTGACCGTTTGATGTTGCGAAAACGTGCTGTTGTCGAGACTGTGATTGACCAATTGAAAAATATTTCACAGATTGAGCATTCTCGGCATCGTTCTCCCGTCAACTGCTTTATTAACATCTTGTGCGGATTAATTGCCTATTCGCATCAACCTAAGAAGCCAGGGATTGCTATGGAAGACCATTTGATTGCTTCTGCTTAACCCGAACTCACGTTGAGTAAAATCAGTAGTGTTAAAAAATCTTCCTTGCCGAATTTTTCTTCCCGTCGTTTCTACATAATTTTGAGAAACCCCCAAAGAATTAACATCACTTGTTTCTCGATCTTCAAATTGCACTGAATCAAGAAAAATTTCACTTAAAGAACTAATCGAGCGAATTTGAGGTACATTTCTCTCTAGTACCTGCTTATCTTCTTCGTCTAAATCCTCAATATCGAAATTTCCTTCAGGGCTTAAGTAAGGCACTACATAGGGTTTGTCCCGATTGGCTAATTTAGCTTTGATTTTGGCGTCAGTGATACTGCCAACATTGAGAGTAGCACTGACTGCTGCAACTCCCATAAATACTCCAAGCATCGTCAATCCAGAGCGGAGAGGATTGCTACAAAGAGATTTACAGGTAATAGCGAATAGATCTGGAATAGAAATACTCATAAAACAAAGCTGTTCGATCTTCAATATCAAAGTGAATTTTCGGAATTTGTTTGTATTGGCGTGCCAGGGTTTATTGTCGAGTCAGGTAAAGGTAGAACAACTCGATCTCCTACTTGAAGCCCAGAAGTTATCTCAACCGAGCTTAAATCTTCTAAACCAAGGGTAACTAGCCGTTTTTTGGCTTGGTTTCGCTTGTCTTTTACCCAAACAAATGGTTTATTGCCATTATTTTGTAGCATTTCTAATGGTAGAACCACCACATTTTGTCGCTGCTGGTAAACTATCTCTACATTTACTTGACTACCAGGAATTATAGTTCTACTTGGCTTGTTTAAAAGCACCGTAGCTTTCACTTTCGCCGAACCATCTGAAGCTTCACTAGACTCACTAGTAGAATCTGAAGATTCTACAGTTGCTTGAGGGGACAAACTAATAACTTTACCAGGATAAACTTTGGGATTGGGGCCAATTACGCTAACACGAGCAGCCTGATTTAACTTCACTTTAGAAGCGTTAAGGATCGAGTTTCAAAATAAGCATAGCCATTATAAACAGAGTAAATTGCCGTGATTAAATTCTTAGTCTGAGTACTTTTGAGAATATAACCATCTACTCCCGCAGAAATAGCCTTTTGTACGTATTCTGGATCTTCGTGACTACTCAATACCAAAATTTTGCACTCGGGAAATTGCCGTTCGACAATCGATGCAGCGTCAATACCATTTATCCCTGACATTTCGAGATCGATCAACAGCACATCAGGTTTTAAAGATTCCACCAGAGCGATCGCTTCTTTTCCGTCACTGGCAGTTCCCACAATTTTAAGCTGGGCTTTAGAAGATAAAATCTGCTCTAATTCATGCCTTACAAATTTTTGGTCGTCAACCACCAAAATTTTAATTACTTGTGAGTTAGACACTGAAGATTTGTGTATATCTTGAGTAATACGCAGCATTTATCTAATTTATAATTATTTCTCTTGCTGATTTGTTCATTTAAGAATAATCGACCAGCTGCACCTTTATTTGCGATCAAAAAAGCTAATTCATCGTAGTAAGAAGCCGCATATTCTTCACCATCTAATGGCTCAGTTGTATGCCAATAATCAATTAAATCTTTTAAGTCAAGGTTGTCTAGTTCTGGATAAATGCCCATTAGCTTAAATTTGTTAGAAAAAACCGTTTTAATATGAATTTATATTTTAGTTAATCCAGA
>JBDKJC010000549.1:0-3572 GCA_039796815.1 Cyanobacteriota bacterium
CGCCGTCTTTACCATCAATTACGGTTAGGCTTTCAACCTCTACATCAGGTATCCCCGCAGCCATCATTTTCATTAAAGTTTCTAGCTTCTGGAACAAGAAGATATCTTTAGCATCAGCCCCTGCTGCCTTCCAAGATTCTGCCAGACGTTGCGTACCTTCAGCTTGCGCTTTTCCATCTTCGATGATGCTCGCGGCATCCCCTTTCGCTTTGGCGATCGCTTGTTTACATTTTGCTTCGGCGGGGGCGACTATATCTGCCTGTAACTGCTGTTTTACCTGCTTGATTCGTTCATTTTGGACGGCTAATTCGGCTTCAGCTTTAGCTATCTTAGCTATTACCTCGGCTTCGGCTTCAGCGACCAAAGCTTCTCGTTTAGTTACAGCATCACGGATTCTTTTTTCTGCTTCAGCTTTGGCAATTTCTAAATCTCTGCTAATTTGTCTAAGGGAAGTGGACTTTTTGTTTGCCGAATCTTGAATGTTAGATTCCGCTTTGGCGGTGGCTTCAGCAATACGAGCATCCCGTAATAATTCTGCCTGCTGTTGTCGCCCAATAGAATTGAGATAATGCACCTCATCAGAGATATTTTGAATTTGCAAGTTATCTAAAACCAAACCTAATTTTTCTAGATCCTCTTCTGCTTCATCCAACAAGCTTTTCGCAAAAGCAATCTTGTCCTCATTCACCTGTTCGGGTGTCAGACTAGCTAATACTCCGCGCAGATTTCCTTCTAAGGTCTGTTTAGCCAGCATTTCAACTTGATTACGGCTTTTACCCAATAACCTTTCAATTGCATTATGAATTGTGGGTTCTTCCCCAGCCACCTTGATATTAGCTACACCTTCAACAGTCAGAGGAATACCACCCTTACTATAAGCGCTGGCTACTTGTAACTCGATAATCATGTTAGTTAAGTCCATACGGAAGGCTTGTTCTAATAGAGGAGTCCGAATACTACTACCTCCCTTAACCAAGCGATAGCCTTTTTCTATACCGTCTTGTCCTCTAGTTTTTGTCCCCGCAAAGATCAGAATTTCACTGGGTTGGCAGATGTAATAAAGTTTGCTGATTACATACCATCCTGCTGATGTACCTAAACCGAAAATGGCTAATAAAGTTGCAATGATACTCATGTGATTACTGATTACTGATTACTGTTCACTGTTTCGTCTGCTGTTAAGAGTGCCAATTACATCTATACCCAAGGTATCGTTAACGCTGTTGAAAAATTGAGCGATGATTTCGGGATAGACGTTAACTAAACTGGCCAAAGATTTTCCGTCACCGTTATCGATTACATTTACTTTTTCTAGTTTCAATCTTTCGGGGATGGCGACAGCTTCGGCTAAGACAGTTTCTAGCTGTTGAATGAGAAATAATTCCTTGGCATCTTTGCCTGTTGACTGCCATACTTTTCCCAGCATCTCGTTAACTAAGGCCGCTGCTTCGGCATTTTCTTTTAAGGCTGCTGCTTGACCCTTTGCCCGTAAACCTTTTGCCACCCTATCGGCTTCAGCAGGCAACACTCGATCTGCTTCTAGCCTCAACCTTTCTAGCTGCGCTCTAACTGTCTGTAATTGCTGCTGTGCTTTAGCCTCTGCTTCTAAGGCTGCTGCGGTGGTGCGTTCTTCTTCTGAGCGCGCTTTTTGTTCTAATTCAGCCGTCACTTTGCGCAGTTCATTCTCCTTATCTTGAACCACAATTCGATCTTGGGTAATGGCTACTGCTGTTTCTTCTTGGCACTGCGCTTCAACTTGTTCGGCTTCTGTCAGGGCGTTAGACTCGGCAATCTCAGCATTTTTAATTACTAGAGCAATTTGCCTGCGCCCCAAGGAGTTGAGATAATCAACGTTATCGGAGATGGTTTGGATCTTGAGAATATCTAGCTGTAAACCCAACTTAACTAAATCTCGCCTGACATCAGAAGCAATCCGCTCAGAAAACTGGAGACGATTTTCGTTTAGCTGTTCGGGAGTAAGAGTTGCCACCACACCTCGAAGATTACCTTCCAGGGTTTCTCTCGCTACTCGAATAATTTCTTGTCGATCTTGGTCTAGAAAGCGCTCGATCGCATTGCCCACTACCTGCGGATCGCTGGATATTTTGACATTGGCGATCGCCTGAATATCTAAAGGTGTTCCCCCTTTGGCATAAGCATTGGTCACTTTTACCGTGACAGGCATGGTAGTGACATCGATACGTTTAACTGTCTCTAAAATAGGAATTCTGATGCCTCGTCCCCCTGTAAGTACCCGATAGCCTACCTCCTGTCCACTGGAAGTTTTACGTTTACGCCCCGAAAGAATCACCACCTCATTCGGTTTACAGACACATAAAAATGAATTCAAGAACCAGATTAAAAGTATAGTACCGAAGATGCCTAGAGATATTATGATCGGCATTAATAAGCCATCTAGATTATTGTTTACACTTGGCTGTGATACTTCCAGCTGTGCAACTACAGTTTTTTGCAGTTTGATGTTTGAATGATTGTGGTGAATTGTCATAATTAATTAAATTCCTGCAAATTCCTGCAAATTTGTGCACTATTTTTAGCGTGTGACCCAAACCCTGTTGCCCTGCATCTGAATAATCAAAACGCGATCGCCTAATAAAAATTCTTCCTGGTCATCGGTCAATGCCACTAAATCTACTATTGAACCTTTAACTTCAACTCGCACTTTACCTTTGCCATATCCATTAAAAGGTAGTTCAACAATACCCCATAAGCCGATTAAATCTTCTGGCTTCATTAAGCTATCAACAATCTCTCGTTTTCGCCAAAAATAAATAAACCAGACAATTAACGCCCCGATGAAAATACCAACGGTGAGGGAAATCACGGTGATAGTTAACAAAAAATAGTTCATGGGCTTGTCATACTGTTAATGTCTAACTGTGATCTTTCAAAGATTTTTGCCTT
This sequence comes from Cyanobacteriota bacterium, assembly GCA_039796815.1. Lineage (GTDB taxonomy): Bacteria > Cyanobacteriota > Cyanobacteriia > Cyanobacteriales > Xenococcaceae > Waterburya. Next base: position 2,926 of record JBDKJC010000549.1, read on the forward strand.
GATAGTAATTAGATTTAATTGAAAAGCATTGATAATCATCAAGTTAGACCTCGTTTGCTTTTTCCCTATTCTAGTCTCATTAGCAATACTAAACTCAGTAACTAGTTATTAATGAAAAAAATTGCTTTGTTTGGCACTAGTGCCGATCCCCCAACCATAGGACATCAGAAGATTTTACACTGGCTATCACAACATTACGATCGCGTAGTAGTTTGGGCATCAGATAACCCGTTTAAACAGGATCAAACTCCCTTGCAATACCGCAGCGAGATGTTGCAGCTAGCCGTTGACGATCTTGGTCTAAATAATACTCGTCTTCATCCAGAATTAAGCGATCGCTATACTTTAATTACCGTTAACCAAGCTCGAAGAAAATGGGGAGAAAATTTTGAGTTGAACTTGGTAATTGGTTCGGATATTGTACCGCAAATCCATAGCTGGTATGGTATTAAAGAATTATTAGCACAAGTGAAACTGTTAATTGTACCCCGTGTGGGATATGGCATTGAAACGGCAGATTTAGCCAGCTTGAACCGTCTGGGTGGAGAATATGCGATCGCCAGTTTAAAAGTAGCAGAAGTATCTTCCAGTACTTATCGTCTGCAAAAAGACCAAAGTTTAGTTACTACTTCGGTCAGAGATTATAT
>JBDKJC010000550.1:0-3568 GCA_039796815.1 Cyanobacteriota bacterium
CTGTGAGGCGATGAAGTCTTTCGGGTACAAGATAAATATCTTCTCCTACTAAACCACCTAACGGGATAGTATCGATAGCCCCATCTAATTCGGGGAGAGAATATAACACCACACTCTGTAACCCGCCTATTCCCTGGCGTGTCCAGGAATGGATATCTTGTATTAATAAAGGTGCAGCCACGATATAGGGTACATTTTTAGCAGTCAGTATTCTTTTCGCTACTTCTACCTGTCTTCCTGCTTCCATCGAACCTGCTGGCCCTCCTACTAAGGGAAAACCAATCGTGGAAACGATTGCATCGACTTTGACCGCTTCTTCGGATAAGGATAATATTTCTTTGTTACCCTGTTCTCGTTGTGATTGTTCGTAGTCAGTAGTCAACCAGTCTCTAACTACTATATGACCTTCTACACCGTTGATAAATACAGGTAAAGGTATTAATCCTTGTGATTCAAAATGTTTAATTAACTGATGTATGTAGGGTTGTTTGGTAATGACGTGCTTGCGATATAAAAGAATACTAATAACTGGTAAAGACAACCCTTTTGACTTTTGACTTTTGACTTTTGACTTTTCTTGATACCATGTCAAATAATCTCGTGGCGACGTAAAATAACCCTGATATTCAGGATGCAATAAACCCATGTTGGGGGTTTCAATGGGTTGGGGAATTTCACCTACTTCCAACCCTAAATATTTCTCAGCCAGTGTCCAACACATGAAGGCAACATTTTCTGTTCCCCCTGCATTCCAGTAACCGTAAATAATTAGCCAGTTACGTAAATCCTGTACTTTTTTGGCAGGGATATATTTAAGTAATTTGGGCCCTGTTTTTAAAAAACTGAGATAACCAGCTAGTTTGTCTTCTTCTCTACTATTACTAAACTTACTGAGAATAAATTTAACGGGTTTGGGCATTCCTTTGGGTTGATCACCAATGACAAACTTACCCAACTGGGTCAAACTCATTAATTCTAAAGCTGACTCAAAAACTAACCTGATGGGGATATTTTGAACTCTTTCCCTTAACCAGATAACTTGGTCGTAATCGAAAACTAAGCTAGCAAAAAAAACATCAGCAGATTGTAGCGCAGTTTCTACTTTATCAGGAGAAGTGGTAATATCGCGATCGCTAAAAAATATAACCTCCAACCCCTCACACCTAGACATCGCCATTTCAGCAGCCTGACGATAAAGGTTAGCATTAAAAGATTCAAATCCTGCGATCGCAACAATTCGTTTCATTTTTCTCAGCTTCTTAAAGTTTCTTTATATATCCTTGCCTATTATTGTAAAGAAATTTTTAGCTAAAGGCGAAGAAGGGGATTTATGGGAAAATGCGATCGCAATTTATAATTGCGTTATTATTTATCTCACTTTATTTAGTTTTTATTCCAATGAGAATTTTGCCTTGGACATGGTGAAAATACTCAGAAGGCTAGGGCATACTGTAAGAATAGTATTTGGGAACAATGCGATCGCTTTTTAATAATACGGAGACTTAATTTATGGGTGGTAAGATTATGATTATTGGTAACGCTGGAGGAGGAAAATCTACTTTAGCCAAACACTTAAGCAATGCTAAAAACTTACCTCTCTATCGTCTTGATGCTTGGCAATGGAATCCAGGTTGGATAGCTACTCCTAAAGAGGAATTTGAACGCAAACACGATAATTTAATTGCTCAAGATATTTGGATTATTGATGGATTGGCATCCTGGTCCTCAATTGAAAAACGTTGTGCAGCAGCAGATACAATTATTTTTGTCGATCATGCAATCTGGATTCATTATTGGTGGGCAATTAAACGGCAATTTATGTGTTTATTTCGTCCTCGACCAGACTTTGTAGAAGGATGTCCTATGTTACCTATGACAGGGAAGTTACTTAAGATGATTTGGCAGATTCATCAACAATATAGACCAAAATTACTTGAATTAATCAATTATTATGAAGACACAAAATGGATTTATCACATCACGTCACCATCTGAGTTGTCTCAATTGATAGACAGATATTGTTAGTATTACCGTGACTCTAAAAACTATACAGGTTAACAAGTAAGGCTATAGATCTTATAAAAATCTAAATCAAATTCTAGAATTGTCTGGTGAGTATTAAATCTTAAGTAACCTGAAATTAACGTAATTGTCTAAATAAATAAATAGCTTTACGTAAAAAGATTGAAGTATATTCCCAACAAAATATAGAATAACCATAATCAAATTTTTTGACTACATTAACTTGTCGCTCAATTTCGCTTAAAGATTTCAATTGTGGAGTTCCACCAGCATAAATTCCTATTGCAACTTTAACGTATTGACTGGCTTCTCTAATCCTAGAAGTTAAGATCGATTCAGCTACTTGCTGACTATCAGGGCGATAAATTTGTATAACCAACTCATCAAATAATTTTTCTTCGATCCATTTTTTCCAATCTAAAGAATATTTATTAACAGAAAATTGATAGGGATTAGGAGAAAGAGAAATAATTAAATTTGGATTGACTTGTTTAATTGCTCTAACTATCTGGCGAGTTAATTTAGTCATTGCTTGAGTTTTATCACCAAAAACAATAGGAATTCCCCAATGATCGTCTAATTGAATTCCATCAAGGTCTGGATATTTTTGAGCTACTTCAGTAAACAAATTAACAAAATATTTCTGTACTTCTGATTTTTCTGGATCTAACCAAAAATGATTTTCAATATATTGTTTGCTATCAGAAGTTGTTAAAATCCAATCAGGATGTTGTTGTGCTAATTTTTGCTGAGGAAAAAGCATCATGCCATGTTCATACCAAGCATAAATATGTAGTCCTTGTCTTTTGCCTTCTTTAATTGCCGTTTGCAGTGGATCGGTAAAAGGCAAAGAGATCGGTTTATTTCTAGACGAATATTTACTAGGATAAGTAGTACCGCCGTTATAAACATCAACATATACTGTATTATAATTTTGCTGAGATAGCCGATAAAACACATTATCGATCGCACTAGTATAAGTTAATAGAGAGTTACCTACATGAGTTAACCAAACCCCTTTAATCCTATCTGAAGTTTGAGGTGTATTATTTGGCGTAGCAGTCAAAATATTAAAAATGATAATTCCAATGATTATCGTAAAACCAAATTTTAAAGGTCGCCTAAATTGTTTAAAATACACGTTGTTCAACAATGTAATCTAATATAATTTAACGATCAAATCGATCAAATCAAAGTATATTTATTTTTTCTTTGATTGTCAGAAAATTTTCTGCTTAAAGTGACTAAGGTTGCAGGATTAGTGATTAATTAACTCCTCAATTAACTGTAAGTTGAGCTTTTCCACATTACTCAAAACAATCTCTGCACCAGCTTCGAGTAATTTCTGAGCATAGTCTGATTGTCTTGTCTGAGAAGTTTGTACATGAGGGGGAAGAATTCCAATCCCAAGCCAATGACGTTCTGGTTTAAGTTCTCTGGCTCTAATCACGGTATACATGTCTGCAACCGTATCTCCCAAATAAAATGCAGGGATATTATGAGAAGTAGTTTCAATCTGAGCGATCGCCTGGAACATTCCCGTGGG
>JBDKJC010000551.1:0-3565 GCA_039796815.1 Cyanobacteriota bacterium
CATGTTTTGAATTTATTACCTTTTAATTAGCATTATTTCAGGAAAATTAACGAGTGAAAAAATTAATGGCAGCTAAGGAGTTGAACAACATCCTGATTGTGGATGACACTCCTCAAAATTTACATTTGCTGGTGGATCTTCTGACTAAATATGACTACCAAGTTAGACCTGTGCCAAACGGTAAGTTAGCTCTCTCCGCAGCCGAGATTAATCCCCCCGATCTGATCCTCTTAGATATTATGATGCCTGACATTAATGGTTATGAGGTCTGCAAACAGCTTAAAACTAATCCTAAAACTAAAGATATCCCGATCATTTTTATCAGTGCGGGGAATGAAGCGGTAGATAAGGTTAAGGCTTTTGCGATCGGCGGTGTTGATTATATTAATAAGCCGTTTCAGATCCATGAAGTGCTGATGCGGATTAAGAATCAGTTGGTTGTCAAAAGCCTGCAAAAACAGTTAAAAGCTAAAAATGAGCAGTTAAAAAACACTATCATTCAACTCAAAGCCAGCCAGAAAAAAGAGTTGGAGTCGCAAAAACATCTCGCCCTCGCCAAAATCACCTCTGGTATTAGCCAGCAGATTAACAACCCCATAGCGGAAATTAACCATACTCTCGATGAAATCAGACAGTTTGGTCAGGCTACCCTCGAAAACCTGCCTACTTTTCTGGCTAACATTTCTCCTCAACAGCAAAAATATTTTGCCTCACTGTTAAAACAGTCTCAAGATAACCAAATTAATCCGCTGTTATCAAATCTTAAAAGACAAGAGTTAAAAAATCAGCTGGTCGCTAAGTTAGCCAGATTTAAAATTCAAGAAACAGCCAAAATTGCCGATACTTTGATTGAACTGGGTTTTAATGAGGAAATAGAAGACTTTATGCCTCTGTTTGCCAGTGAAAACTATTGGGAAATCTTTGATAATGCCTGTTTAATTATTAACCTGCATCAGAACATTAATAACATTAATGACTCCACAGCGAAAGTTAGTCAAATAATTTCGGCTTTTGAAGAATATTCATATTATAGCTACAGTAAATCTCCTAAACGCTTGGCGAATCTAGAAAGTACCCTAACAAAAGCTCTCAGTTTAATTGCGCCTAATTTACCCTCTGGAGTGCAAATCATTAAACACTATAGCCAAGTTTCAATTATTAGCTGTTACCCTGAAGCACTGCAAAAAGCCTGGTTTCATTTACTCCAGAATGCGATCGAAGCAATTGGTACTCATGGCATACTCACGATTAATCTCTACCAGCAGCAAGACTATCTGATGGTGGATATTATTGATACAGGAGAAAGTATTAATCCAGAACTATTAGATAAACTCTGCGATCCATTTTTCACCACTAAATCCGCACAGGGCAAAGTTGGTTTAGGACTGGCGATCGCCAAGCAAATTATTGAGCAACATGATGGTAGTATTACTGTCCAACTACTTGCCGAAAAAATGACCCTACCAGGAAATACTAAGTTTACAATTTCTTTGCCTATGTCTAGCTAGACTAACTAAAAAAAGCTTTTAGCTTTTAGCTTGACTAAGATTACCTATTACCCACTACCCATATGCGAAGCGGTGACGCGACGAAGGAGCTAATCCTTTAGGAATCCTTTAGGACTACCTACTACCTACTACCCACTCAAACTTTGGGGAAGAGTAATAGTAAAAGTTGTTCCCTGTCCTAAGACGCTTTCTACAGTAATATGTCCCTGATGAGTTTCGACAATGGCTTTGGCGATCGCTAGTCCTAAACCCGCCCCTGTAGAAGTGTTTATTTGACGCTGGGGAGAACGAGTAGGATCGGCACGATAGAAGCGATCGAAGATGTGGGGTAATCTTTCTTCGGGGATCCCCTGACCGTTGTCTTTAACCTTGACCTCTAGTTCATATTGACTATGAGCTTCGCGGACTCTGATCGATTTGTTTGTTGGTTTGATTAAGGCTAATTCTACTTCTACCGAGGCTTCTGTTGCCTCATGGCGATCGGTATATTCGATCGCATTAGCAATCAGATTGGTAAATAAACGAGATAAGTAATCCCAGTCACCTTGAACGGTAAAAATATCTTCCTCATTGAAATTTTTATTAGAATTTTTGGCGAGATTTTTGCTGAGATTTTCGACAATAATTTCTGGTTCAACAATGTGTAAAGAAAGAAATAGACCCTTCTGAGTAGCCGCAATACGCTGTTCCTCAATTACATCGATTAAAAGGGCATCTAAAGGTACGGCTTGCCAGTCTAGTTCGGCGATGCCACTATCCGTACGGGCTAAAAATAATAAATCGTTAACTAATCTGCCCAATTTTTGCGTCAGGCGTTCAATAATCTGTAGTTGTCTCTGCTGTAGCTGAGATTCGGCTTCTGGATAAGCTAATGCCATCTGCACATTAGTTTGAATAGTGGCAATTGGATTGCGTAATTCATGGGAAGCATCGGCAGTAAACTGCTTCAAACTAGAATAAGATACCTGGATAGGCTCGATCGCAATACCTGATAAAAACCAGCCAATTCCACCCACGGAAAGAATCATTAGACTAATACCAATGATTAGATCTCTGGTTAGCTGATTAATCGGCTTGGTCACTTCAAACCAGGGATGACTAACCCGTAGATAGCCTAAAACTCGATGTTCTAACTCAACTTTTTGTACAATCTGGCGAAAAATGCGATCGCCTGTTAGATAAACTGTCTCACCAGTACGATTAGGATGAAGAGGGTAGTCAATCGGCTGGTCAAAAGTAGACCACAACAACTGTTGCTGAGGATTGAACCATTCCAAGTCAATATGATCGTCTTCTAAATGGTCAACATTCTGATTAAAGCTAGCATCAACATTTACGCCATATCTACCCTTGGTCTCGGCCAAAGGCTGAATTACTAACGAGCGATCGATTACTTCGACTACATGCTTTAAAGTGTCATCAATGCGATCGACTAAAGTCGTGCGGACATAAAAATATACGCCGATCGCAAATAACAAAAGCAACACTGCCGTTACTGCGGTATACCACAAGGCTAACCGACGACGAGTAGACTGAAATAGTAAGTTCATTTACAGAATGTTGATTCTCAATTGTTCTATGTTGAATAATGAATAGAATATAAGACTTTTTTTCATTTAAAGTAATGCAAGACTTTATTCAAAACGTTTCTCGCTATCCGCGCTATCTCATTACTGTCTCTTTGGGCATTTTTTGGTTTTTTCTCCAGCAGTTAAAACCGTTTTTGAAAAATCCCGTCACAGCGATCGCTCTAGTTGGCTTTTTTGTCGGTGGCTTCTCTCTCCTCTACCTAACCCTTGAAGCAATGCTGGGAATTAGTTAGTCATAAAGGGCTTTGCCCTAGCTATCAGCTATCAGCGCGGAAGCAAAGCTTCCCAGCCGCAAGTTCGGCGGTCTGCGCTACGCGCTGCGCTATCAGTCAATTAGAAGAGGTTTTAGACCGTAACCTAATTGAAGACTTCCAAACATTGCATGTACGGGGTCTTAAACCCATAAGCTATTAGCTTTTAGCTACATCTGCGCGTAGTTGATCAAAGAGCTAATAGCTGAAAGCTGAC
>JBDKJC010000552.1:0-3561 GCA_039796815.1 Cyanobacteriota bacterium
TTCAGGGAGCGACAGAATTACCCAGCAATGTAGTCGAACCAGAGCAAACCACTGCTCAAGCTTGTGAAGCGGGTAGAGGCACAGCAAATAATGGTTTAGCGATCGCTGGTAAAGGAGGAGTTACTCCCGCACCAGATGCTCCGTTAAATTCTGAGAACATTATCAGCAGTGAACAAAACCCTGCTGCATTTGCTATTCCTGAACCTATAGAAACCAGTCAGGGGAAAATACAGCCAGCTAGGGGAATCACAGTAACTGAGTCGGGTCATATTGTTTTGACGGCATATCGCACTAATAATGCAGGGGAAAGAATCCCTGAAAGCCAAATTAATTGTGGTCAAAGATAGGTAACTTTTGCTGTATAGAAAAGCGATCGCTCATTTTATGTAATCAGGTTGTTTATGCGATCGCGATTATACATAAGGTGGCGCGATCGCATTACTTTAATCGTCTAAAGGTTGGTTAAAATCATCACTCATCCATATTTTACCTTGATGAAGATCGGGAACTCGTTTGATATCGTTTTGAGCTGATGTAGTTTTTTGAGCTAGAAATTCAACAAAATCTAATACTTGTTGCTGTTTGTCTACAGGAAGACTTTCTAATTTAGTTGCAATTAAGCTTGAATAATTTATCATAGCTGCATCTTAAATTACTTGTGGTTGACCATAATACCGTGATCATAATCTTTAATTATTGCGATCGCCAAAATGAATACTTCGACAATCGATTCGAGAAGCGAAGGTAAATAATGAGTAATAATTACCTACTACCTACTACCCACTACCCATTACATCGCCCATGACATTGGCTTAATTGGTTCAAAGCTAGACTTAACCTGATAGGTGGAATTACTTTCCGTTGCATGATGAATTGCTAAGACTAATTCATTTACATGGAGGGAATATCTCGCCGAAAGACGACAAGAACGATCTTCCCTAATAGCATCGGCAATTTCAGCAATACCACGAGCAAAATCCATCTGGAAAGCTCCACGGTAGCTAAATTTTGTTTTAGTACCCATTAAAGGATATCTTTGTTTAATCGGACTGACGATCATTTTTCTTCTGATATTAAACCTCCTCCTGATATGGACAGGAGCATTATAAAACCAGGAATCGGGAGTACTCAAAATACCGCGATCGCCAAATATTCTTAAAGAATGATCGTGAGCTGCCACAATACTACAGGTTAATCTAACTACTACCCCCGAAGCAAATTTGATACAGGCGACAGAAAAATCGGGCGCATTATGATCTAAGGGGATCTCCGTTTTTTTGTCTTCAACCAAGGTAGAACTAAAGCCTGTAACGCTCTCTGCACGTCCAAAAAAGGCAGGAAACCAGGAAAGATAATATCCTGCGTGTTCCATAGTGCAGCCTACTTCAAATTCATCTTTATATGGCCAGGGTGTACCTGATTGGCTAGTCCATGCCTGATAAGGCATTTTGTGGACTAAACCATCATCCATTTCACTATAGACAACGTAAACTTTGCCGATTGTCTCTTCACGTAATGCTTTCCAAATTGTCTGTGCCGTTTCTCCCAAGAGACTACAGGGTGCTGATGATAAATGCAGACCTTTTTGTTCGGCAAGTTCCACTAGTTTTTCTGCCTCCTCTAGCTTCATTGCCAGAGGTTTTTCCGAATAAACATGCTTGTCTGCCAACAGACATGCCGAATTAATTTCAAAATGGCTTTTAGGATTAGTCAGATTTACTACTAACTGAACTTCGCGATCGCTTAATAGTTCATCTAAGGATTGATAGACATTTAATCCATAATGTTGCGCAAAATCTTGGCTTCTAGCTAAATCTAAATCGTAAACTCCCGTTATTTTGAGTTCTGGATAGTTTTTTAAGGTGGTTAAATAATAATCTGCTACAAAACCGCAGCCAATAATAGCAATATTAATTATGTTGATGTTAGACATGTTTAAGATAGTTCTAATCTTTTAGATCTTACCGTATCTTAAGTGTGTTACTTAAATCTTCGCCGATAAAAAACATTTTATAAAAGCTTGATTAGAAACCAGCTCAAAGCTACATTATTCCGCAATGAGCAATTGATTAATTGTTGAATTACAATGCTCCTGCTGCTGTCTTGTCGATAATGCTGCCATCCCCTAGGTGGCTAGTAAGATTAATCGCTTGCATTACAGGTTTACCTGATATACCTTGAGGATAATCAATCACACTGACGGCACAATTGCCCTGTTTGATATTCCAGAAGTTATCAGGTTTCAGACCAAGAAGATAGCAAAGAATCACTTTATTAATGGCATCATGAGCCACCACCAGTCCTATTGTTGGTGTTTCGGTGTTGCTATGTTCTGCCACAATTTTATTCCAGGCGGCAACGCCTCGATCCCAAACCTGTTGTAAATTTTCTCCTTCAGGCATTTGGACGGTTTCAGGCTTGTCTTTCCACTGTTGAAGCAGTTCGGGATATTTGGCTTGAATTTCAGTCTCCAGCATTCCTTCCCATAAGCCATGACCAATTTCGATTAGTTCAGGAGTTGTGGTTAATTCGACACCATCGTGGTGTTCGAGAATAATTTCCGCAGTTTCTTTGGGGCGCATCATTGAACTAGAAACGGCAAAATCAATGGGTATATCTTGTAAAAAGATACTTGCTTTGCGTCCTTGCGATCGCCCGTTATCATTTAAAGGAATATCTCTAGTACCCTGAAAACGGGATTCTTTATTCCAGTTGGTTTCACCATGACGTACTAAGAGTAAACGAAGCCCTGAATGATTTGGACGCACGGGGGGAAGCGCCATGCCAACATGGGAAGTTTGGTTTAAAGATTCTAGCTGTACTGGTTCGCCAAATTTACCTGGAAAGTTCAGGATATTAATGCAGCAGTTGGACTGTTGAAGTTCATGGTAGCGATCGACACTGATGCCGATGGCACTCATAATTAGACAGCGATTGATGCCATTATGAGCAATGATTAAAATAGTTTGATCTTGATGTTGAGCGATCGCCTGTTGCCAAAAGTCTTGTGCCTGTTGATAGAGAGAGAGGACAGGAAAATGTTCTTGCCCTGCAACAATCATCTTGAAGTCTTGAGGATTGCTTTTCCACTGCTGATATTCAGTACCAAACTTAGAGATTACTTCGTCCTTTTTCATCTCCTCCCACAAAGGCAGATCGACTTCCATTAGTCGATCGGTTGGTTGTAAAGCAGGAGGGTTAATTAAATACTGATGAACTACCTCAGCTGTCTGTTTGGCACGCTGTAGAGGACTGCAATAGAAAGCATCAATTTTAAGACCACTCAAAGCCTTTCCCACCTGTTGTGCATCGCTAATTCCTTTGTCGGTCAAGATAGACTTATCACAACGACCCTGAATGATTTTTTGGGCATTATAAGTGCTTTGTCCATGACGAACGATAATTACGCGAGTAGCCAACCTTTTATCCTCTTTAATTAAGTCAATAAGTCGGGTAAGGCAAGGACATTGCTGTCACTTTCTCTCCCCTAAGAACCGAGCATAAAACTTGCAAAGCACTCGGCTCAAACAATGTCGCTCAATCTTGTTTACCCTGCTAGTG
>JBDKJC010000553.1:0-3552 GCA_039796815.1 Cyanobacteriota bacterium
TACCAGAGATGTAGAGCTACGACGAGACGCATTAACCGTGTAGGAATCTCGGCGATCGCTACTAGCAATCCAAGGATCGGTAAAGCTGAGATTATAGAGCAAGTCGTTGTCACTAAGACTTATTTCGCTGCCTAAACTTTGGTTGTTACCACCAACATTGTTATATTTTAAACCGACCGTACCCAACAGACCTACATCTGAGCTATAGCCACCTTCAAACTTGACTTCGCGACCACTGTTTTCTACCACGTCAATATTAACAACCACTTGATTGGGATCTTTGCCTGGGCTAAAAGAAAGACGAGCATCCTGAAAAATTCCCAAACCATAGATTCGCTGAAGATCTCCCTGGGCGATATTTCGTCTAAAAACTTGTCCAGGTTCTGATTGAACTTCTCTAGTTATAATAAATTCTCGGGTTTTGCCAGCAACAGATTTATCTTGTTGGTCAAAATATCTAACCTTGATATCTTCAATAATTCCCTCGGTGACAATTAGGGTAATGTTTCCTTGAGGACTTATTTGCGGCGTACCAACTACTTGCGCTAGCTCATAACCATTCTGGGCATACCATTGGTTGACTTTAATAATGCCTTTTTGTAGCTCTCGAAGATTTAAAATCCGACCATAGTTTTTACCAAAGATATCACTAACTTTTTCGTTTGATAATACAGGTTTGCCTGTGGAAGAAGTTGTTTTTATCTGGACTCGGCTTAACTTTGGATTGGGTTCGACAGTAAAGGCAATTCTGACCCCTAACGGGGTATCTTGAGGTGTAACTTCAACGTTTTGAAAAAAACCAGTGGCATAAATAGCATTTAGATCTTCTTGTAGTTGACTGCGAGTAGTCGTTCTTCCTGGCTTAACATTAATTGTTGTATAGATCAGCTTTTTTAACTCTTCATTTGCCCCTGTTACTAACACTTCTGAAACTAACACGCGAGCTTCAGGAGTTTTGGGCGCAGGATTTGCTTGATTTATCTGCTTTTGCGCAAAAGATGCTGATTTTAGTAGCTTAATTTCGCTTTTAAATTTCGTTTCTGTTTCTAATAATGGTATATTGCCTTGCTGATTTGGCGTAACTGTTAAGGGCTGAATATTTTTGAGTAAGACTGCCCCTGTAATAGCTTTCTTTGTTCTAGGTGATGAAGGACTAAAAGTATCTGCTTGACTGGGCGAAAATATTCCCCAACTAAGCAACGTAGCAGCTGTCAAAATAAACACCGAGGAAGAAAAACGCACATTATCTAGTTTAATTAGCATTCCAACACACCAAATAGTTATTTCAACAACTTAGCAAGTTTCGCTTTTGTCTTTTTTAGGCTGATACAACTACACATATAACTTAAAATTTCTCCCCAATCCCAAATTGAATTTGATTATCCCCATCATCACTAATTCCATAATCGACGCGGATTGGCCCCAAGGGAGACTGTATCCTCACACCTAAACCATAGCCATAACCGCTACCAGGTAGATCTCGCTCAACGGAAGGACTTCCAGGCACGCTATCATCAGAACCAATAGTTGTACCATAGTCAAAAAAGAGTGCGCCACCAACAATTTTAAAGATCGGGAAACGATATTCAGCTGTAGCCTGAAGATAGCTCTTGCCACTGCCAACTTCTCCATCACCATAGCCTCTGATCGAGTTACTACCACCTAAAACAAAAGCTTCGTAGGGGGGTAAATCACCAACAATTGTACCTGCTTGGAAGTTAAAAGCCAGAGCTTCGCTCTCACCACCAAAAGGAACAATATTGATTGGGAAGTATCGGCTGTATTCAGCCCGAACGCGATTAAATAAAATTCCGTCAAGGGGAACTGTTTGTTCTGTACCGACCCTTAACAAAGAACCTTTAGTGGGTTGCAAAGGATTATTACGGCGATCGCGCGAAGCATTAAAACTGAGAGATAATAAATCGTCTGTACCATCATCTCCCGCAGCTAAATTAAAGCCATCTTCCGACAATGGGGCTAGATCGCCATCACTGTTTTTGACTTCAACCCTTTGATATTTAAGACCTGTCGATAGGGTCCACTCTCTCCGCTTGAAAGGATCTGAAGGTAGAGGACGAGAGAAAGTAATGCCCCCTCCTGTACGTACAACCCGTGGAGAATCACTGCCGTTCTGGGTATCAATATCTTCATCTCCGTTGAAAACCAACGAGATTGATCGACGGCGAAAAGCATTGACAGTATAGGAGGTACGGCTTTTGCTGCCTGCAATCCAAGGATCGGTAAAGTTTAGATCGAACAGCAAGCTATCATCACCCACCTGCAACTCTGTGCCTAAAGTCTGGTTATTTCCCCCAAAGTTCTTTTGTTGATAACTAGCTGTACCAAACAAACCACTGTCAGAACTAAAACCTGCTCCCGCAGCAACTGAGCCAGTGCTACCTTCCACTACGTCAATATTAACTACTACTTTACTCGGATCTTGCCCTGGACTAAAGGAAAAACGAGCATCCTCAAAAATTCCTAAGCCATAAATTCTCTGTAAGTCTTTTCCTGCCGTCTCCCGATTAAAGACATCCCCTGGCGCTAGCTCTACTTCTCTGGTGACAATAAATTCACGGGTTTTTCCCTTAATTGGTTCATCATTTTCATCGAAATATCTCACCTTAATATCTTCAATCACACCCTCTGCAACTACTAGGGTCACATTTCCTTCTGGGCTTACCTGTGGCGCGCCGACAACCTGAGCCAGTTGATAACCGTTTTTGCTATACCATTCGTTGACTTTAATGATGCCCTGTTGCAGATCTCGTAAATTGAGAATTCGTCCATAGTTAGCGCTAAAAAACCGATCGACCTGCTCGGCAGGTAAAACTCCCTTGCCGTCTTGTTGGGAAACCGTCTGGACATTGACATCATTTAAAATCGGGTTTGGTTCAACATCAAAAGTAATTCTGACACCGAGAGGCGTATCTCCTGGAGCTACTTCGACATTTTGGAAAAACCCCGTAGCGTAAACAGCGTTAACATCCTCCTGTAGTTGAGTTCTAGTAGTGGTTCTTCCTGGTTCTGTGGTAATGGTGGCGTAAACGATATCTTTTAGCTCTTCATTTGCGCCATTTACTACTACTTCGGCTACTAAAACACGAGGTTCATTAGGAGATTGGGGCTGCTCTTGGGTTGTTTCGCCTCCTGGAGGATTGACTTGGATATTTTCGTTACCAGGAGTTTCTGATTCTGCGGGATTAAATTCTGGTAGCTTGATGTCAGGAGTACCTTGAGCATCATTGCTAGACGGTAATTGGGGTTCAGGGTTTTGGGCTAGCTGTACTGGCTCGATCTTACCCAATAAAGCAGCTCCATTGTTGACGACAACTTTGTTTGACTCATGATGGATCGGATTTTCGGCTCTACTTGCTGGAGTAACACTACAAGCGAGAGTTGTTGCCAAGATTGTAAGTAAGGTAGGAGATAGACGCAATTTTTTCACTTCAATAAACACTTCCACACACCAGATAGAGAACTATGCGAGTAGACAATTTTGGTAATTATCTTGCTTTGGGTTGACCAATAGTAGACAAGCTTCGCCTGCTC
>JBDKJC010000554.1:0-3552 GCA_039796815.1 Cyanobacteriota bacterium
TCTAATGCCAGAAAGCGATCGCCATTACCGAAGCGTAAAACTCGCAAAAGATAATGTAACTGTTGAGCATCTAAGTCGATTTGCTCCTGTTGTATTTGTGTCGATCTAATTACTAAACGATATGTCAAGCGATCTAAAATTTTATACTTATAAAGTTAAGCGATCGCACCTTCAATCAATTAAATAATCAAAGGCGATCGCCATTTAAAGGCTAAAAGCTAACAGCTAATAGCTGATAGCTAGGAACAAAGTTCCTGTACTAAACAGTAAACTTTTCTGTAATTCGCTTCATTGCTTCGTTAACATTGTCCCGACTGTTGAATGCCGAGATGCGGAAATAGCCTTCCCCTGCTGCACCAAAACCAGATCCAGGTGTTCCCACAACGTTACAATTCAAAAGCAATTTATCAAAGAAATCCCAGCTAGATAAGCCGTTAGGAGTTTTGACCCAAACATAGGGAGCATTCGTTCCACCGTAGACGGCAATTCCTGCTACGGTTAGCTGTTCGCGGATGATTTTTGCGTTTTCGAGATAAAAACCAACTAATTCCTTAATTTGCGCCTGTCCAGTTGTCGAATAAACTGCTTCTGCACCCTTTTGAACAATGTAGGACACGCCGTTAAACTTAGTACATTGACGACGATTCCACAGCTGCCAAATTTTAACGTCAGAACCGTCTTTTGCTTTACCCATCAGGTTTTGGGGAACTACGGTAAAGGCGCAACGAGTCCCTGTAAAACCAGCATTTTTGGAGAAAGAACGAAACTCGATCGCACAGTCTTTAGCTCCTTCAATCTCATAAATTGAGTGAGGTAAATTAGGATCGGTGATAAAGGCTTCATAAGCTGCATCAAACAGAATTAATGAGCCGTGTTGTTTGGCATAATCGACCCAGGCTTTGAGGTGTTCTTTGGTTGCTGTTGCTCCTGTGGGATTATTGGGGAAACAAAGATAGATTAAATCTACTTTTTCTGTAGGAATTTCCGCCGTAAAATTATTTTCAGCACTGATGGGAAGATAAACTAAACCTTCATACTTACCATCTTGAGCCTCTCCCGTATGTCCTGCCATAACATTAGTATCAACATATACAGGATAAACAGGATCGGTTACGGCAATCTTATTATCATTGCCAAAAATATCGAGGATATTACCGCAATCGCATTTAGAACCATCTGAGATGAAGATTTCCGAGGCATCTATCTCGCAACCACGGGATTTAAAGTCTTGTTGGGCAATTTTTTCCCTTAACCAGAGATATCCCTGTTCTGGGCCATAACCCTTAAAGGTATTGCGATCGCCCATTTCTTTAGTCGCCTCAATGATTGCATCGCGACAAGCAGCAGGTAAAGGTTCAGTGACATCCCCAATACCCAGTTTAATAATTGATGCATTAGGATTTTCTGCTGCAAAAGCATTGACTCGACGAGCAATTTCAGGAAACAAATATCCTGCTTTGAGTTTGAGATAATTATCGTTTATGGTTGCCATTGATTCTTTGCTACGAACGCCATTTATTAAGCTTACTGTTATCTGGCAAGTTAGATCGCGTTTTTAATTTAGCTTTAAACTCTAAACTCTAAAATTTAGGCAAATGGGCAAAAAAATAAGAGCGCTATTGCAAACGCTCTTAAATTGTTACCTAAAAGTTAACTAAAAATGAAAATTAACGGCGTAACCATTTAGATGCGACTGCACCCAATGCTGCACCAACCACAGGATTACTCAAGAATTTAATCAAAGCTGGTTGATCTGCCATTACTTCTTGGAAAATATCAGGATGAGAATGGTAGGTAAAACTCGCCAGTTTACTTACATCATCAGCATTCATCCGACTGGCATGATGAGTAGATAAACCGAGTTGACTTGCGATATCTCTTTCCTTCAGTCCTCTTTTCTCAAGGTGCTTTAAAAACTCTCTAGCGACATCATCTCTCTCGTTCGGTTTGATTTGGGCGATCGCTTTTTGCAACTCAGGTTCCATTTGTTGTGGCGAAACGTTTTCGTGATGGAAAGCATTACGGAATAAACCGTGTCTTTCTTCTCGACTAGAACGATTAGCAAAATCATCAAAGTTATCGTAACTATCTTCGTTCATCGCTGAGTTATCGAGAGATTCAACCTTACCACCAGCAAGGTCATTCATAATTTGTTGTTTATATTTGTCACTACTAGACATGACTATTGCTCCTAAATTATTTAAGTTTTGATGGTCAATTACTGAGCTAGCAATTCGCTAATTATGTACGATTTAATTTTATAAACTGGCTTTCAACTATCCTTGATATTCGATATTATTAGACCGACTATTATATTTAGCCGTCAAAACTCTTTCTTTATCTGGTGCATACATCAAAACAGTTAGATCTTGATTGGGGAAGTTTTTATGAAAACCCATAGTTAAAGATTTAGCGAGTGTCTTGACTTCTGTCGGTTTAACTCGATCACTAATTACTATTCCTAGCTTATTGTTGTCCCTGACATAGGCATCTTTAATCAACCCTTGGCTAGTACTAATTACCCAATCACCAAATTTCTGTCCTGCAAGGCTATTTCCTGTTTCTAATTGTGTGTAAGCTTGCTTTCTATTTAAAGTTGGATTAGGAACAGTAGCAGTTGAACTAGAGGAACAGGCTGTAGTGGTCACAACGATTAAAATTAATAATGTTGTAACGAGAAAATGACGAATTTTACTTAAGCTTTTTAGCATAAATATAGCTCCTAATATCTGTTAGCTGTTAATAACCTTGGGCAAGAATAAAACAGAAAAGTTTTGGCTTTTATCTATGTTTTACAGATAAAACCATTGAATAGTGAATAGTATTTTTGACTAAAATATTAACTAATATTGCCTAAACACTTTTGTCTACCCTGCTTTCACTATACTTAATAGCTCAAACTCGTTTTTTTAATCTAATCCGAGTTAGCTTACATAAATTTTCTGTATTACTTGTTACTAACTACAATAGTTTGAATTTCCTTAAAGATTCATCTATCTAAAGAAGTAAACTATTAAAATGATGACTTAATATAATTTTTTAGTTATATATCAATCATGCATATATTGTTTTAAACAAAACCATATTTAACTTCTTCTGCATCGTAAATTGAGAGCGTACTGGTGAAATTTCCTCAACAGTTGGTGTTACCGTCCAATCGTACTTTTGGAGTAATGCAGAAAGAATTATTTTCATTTCCATCTGAGCAAATTCCAGTCCAATGCAGCCATGTGCGCCACCACCAAAGCCGATTAGAGAAAAAGGTTGTTTTTTATCTTCCTCGCGCGGTGAGGCAAAGCGATCAGGATCGAACGTATCTGGTTTCGTATAAATTTCTGGTAGGAGATGAGTCAACATCGGAAAAATAAATATATACCAACCAGTTGGAATATTGTAACCAGCATATTCAATGTCTTTCACTACTCCACGACTGATGGCAAAAGCTGGAGGGTAAAGTCGTTCGCCTTCTTTAATGACATTCGACATTTGCGTTAGTAGGCGCAGATGTTGAATCGCAATGGGTTCGTTGCTCATAACTTGCTGTTGTTCGTC
>JBDKJC010000555.1:0-3552 GCA_039796815.1 Cyanobacteriota bacterium
AAAAACCTAACTCTAGTAAATAGCGTTGCTCAAGATAACCTAGTAAGTATCACCATCAGCCCAGAACGACAGCTAATAAATATTCAGGCTCAAACACCTGGCATCGCCAACGGCAATCAAACTCAACCAGGATACTTACTGGGAAATATTCAAGCTCAAACCATAACCTTGAACCATGATTATCTGCTCAAATCTTTAAAATCTCTACCAGGGAGTGAAGTTAAAATATTGATAAATCAGCCAAATCAACCCATTGAGATTCAGAATCTAGTTCCAGAACCAGCCCAACATATAATCATGCCAGTTCAAGTCAGGAAATAACTCAAAATAAATCATGAAGCTCGAACAACAAATTGATATAGTCAAAAACTTTGGGCGACAAAAATCTATCGTTACCAGCGAAGAATTAAACTTAGCTGGTATCGATAATCGAGCAATATCAAAGCTAAAAGAGCTTGAAATATTAATCCAATCTACAGATAAAACCTATCGACCCAAAAATGCTTTTTTTAGCACGTACCACAGCAATGTTGCTGCTACAGTAATCATTCCTGACGGAGTAGTTTGCTTGGGATCTGCTCTAAGCTATTACGAATTAACCGAAGTAATCAATAATAAAGTTTGTCTAGCTTTACCTAAAGGAACGCCATATCCAGACACTAAAAACTTGCCAATTGAAATAGTTTTTATGGAAGAAAAAGAATATTTTGAGGGCATTGAAACTCTTTTGCTAGAAGGCATAGAAATGAAAATCTACAATGTTCCGAAAACCATAGCTGATTGCTTTGTTTACTACGGAGAAGTAGGAGAAGATATTGCCTTCAAATCTATCAAAGATGCGCTTCTTTATAATCGCTGCACTATAGCTGAAATCAGAAAATGGGCAAGGCATAGAAATATGGAGCCATCAATGCGAACTGATTTTGAAGATGCCCTCAAACACCCTGAAAAAATCGAACTTTATACTTAATGAAACAAAATTTATCAGTTAGAGAACAACTTACTTACTTAATAAATAAAGAAGGAATATCTCTTGAAAAGCTAACTGACCTGTACATTCGAGGGCGATAAAAATCGCCATCTATGCAAAATCCACCAACAAATGAACAAGTGAAAGATGCCGCGGAAAATTATCTCTACATGGATAATGCAGACATTCCCGCAGACGTAATCACTGAGTTTATCGCTGAAGCAGCCGAAGAATATCTAGAAGACTTTACCACCAACCCTCAAGTTTCTCCTCGAATTGAGGCAAATATCAATCGAGCGATCGCTCTTTACCGTCAGGAGGAACTATGGAAAAATCCTGCGTAAACTGCCACTGGTTTGCTGGCGAATTAATTGCTGAAACCTTCTTTGAACCAGAATCTTATCGCCACGACTGTGACGCAGACATAAACCAAGCTACGTGGAATACCTGGCAACAAAATGACAATTTTGCCAAGATTTGTCCTCACTATCAAATACAAGAAAACTATGAATACGATTAAAGCGAAAGTAACAAACTGGTTGCAGGTCAAAACAAGATTTGGACCGAGGCTAGTACTAAATACAACAAGACTAGATAACGGTGCTGAAGCAACAGTTTGGAGTCAAGATCTCAATAATCAAATAATCAAGCGGCAAAGCAAAGGCAAAATTGTCGAACTAATTGAAGGTGAAGATGGTTATTCGCTCCTCGATCTCGATGATACTGACAACCTTGTCGAAGAAGCCCTAGACGAATATGCCACCAATATAGAATTTCCCCCAGCCTATACTCCATCAGATATGGTTGAGATCGAAAAGCTGGCAAGGGAACGAGCAAAAGTTCTCATTACCTGTATTGATGCAGTTCAAAATGAGCTTGAAGCTCGGCATCTGGAGATATACGAGCGCACCGCTAGATCCCTCGGCGTAACTCTGTTTATCCAAATTTCTCGCTACTTGCCATGAGACAAGTTCTGCGAACTTAGTCGGAAAATTATATCCGAACTAATAACTTATGCAGGCACAATATTCTAATCTAGTCCCTAGCAAAATCAACAGCTTGATTAATGCCGGGGCTTTAATTTATAAAAGTTTCCAGCGCCAAGAAAAAGTATCGGTCTATCAGTTAAAAACCATCATGACTGAAGCTTGCAGCGGTTCTGATGCTGATGGTTATTGGGTTTGGAAAGAAGCCTATGAAGCAGTAGAGATTGGTCTGGTCAACTACCTAATTAGCTATCAACGCCAAAATTCCCAAGTAAATTTAGAAGATTTAATTGGTCTAGAAAAACTCTATACGGCCCACAACAAACGCAGCGATAAATCAGAAAAACTACAGCAATTTTCTACTCCAGTCACTTTATCTTATCTTGCCAATCAAGCAGCTCAAATAAACAATCAGGATATTGTCCTCGAACCTTCTGCTGGAAACGGATTACTAGCAGTATTTGCCGCCATGAACTGCTATGAGTTGGTTCTCAATGAAATCGATCCCCTGCGAGCGGCAGCTTTAGATAATCTGTTTTGCGAAGCCAGAGTGTCCCAGCATAATGCCGAGCAGATTAACGATCGCTTGAATCCTGGGGTAAGACCCACGGTAGTGCTAATGAACCCGCCCTTTTCTAGCTATCTCAACCGTGATGTTAAACGCTCTAGCGTAATATTTGAACATCTAAATAGCGCGTTAAACCGATTAGAACCTTACGGAAGATTAGTGATGATTTGCCAAGATTCTATCCGACCAAACAATCCGATTTGGCGCAGAAAATTTGACCAGCTACAGTCCAAAGCAACTGTGATCGCCTCAGTTGGTGTAGAGGGAAATATATATGCCAAGCAAGGCACTACCGTGGATACAAGAATTACAGTAATCGATAAAATTCCAGCCGCTAGCCCTCGGCAATTCATAGAAACTATGCCCTGCATGAATTTGACCGACTTAAGCCAAATAATAGCTCAAGTGCCACCTAGATCGAAGCAGTTAAAGATCGCAGCTTTAGCTGCTCCCATAGTAGAACAAGAAAGTCTATTCGATCTAAGTTCTGTTCCAAAAACGACCAATATAATTCCATTTCCCCGAACTGCAATAACTGTCCCCAAAGTAGAGGTGGAAGCTAAAACTGAAGCAAAAGTCAACTGGAGCGAAGTCGAACCAGTTAAATATATCCAAAATCACTGGAATAAAGAACTGAGCCAACCCCAAGGACTCTTTGCTCCCTACCAAATTGAGGGGATAAAACTGTCTGGTTGCCAAAGCCATCCTACAGATGCAGTAGAATCTATCGCCATGGCATCAATTCAGTCCCCAAGCTGTAGCTATCAGCCGCTGTTGCCCAAACAGATTATCGAACAGGGAATACTTTCAGATATTCAGCTTGAAACCATCATCAGAGCAGGAGAAGCCCATAGTAAACTACTCAATAAATGGGTCAAGATTGATGAAAATAATAAAGTGCGTCATTACCCATATGCCGAACCTGATGCTCGTCAAGAACGGCAAGGATATCTTTGTGGAGACGGTACTGGAATTGGCAAAGGTAGACAAATAGCAGGAGTAATTTTAGACAATTGGCTTCAAGGAAA
>JBDKJC010000556.1:0-3551 GCA_039796815.1 Cyanobacteriota bacterium
ATCTGTGGTTTTGGTTACTATTCATCAATTTGACCAAATAATTATTCTTATATTTAGATCTATTGCATTCGATCTATGGTGCGGTACTGAATAGCTTCAGCTAGATGATTACTTTGTAAATCGCGATCGCCTGCAAGATCGGCAATAGTGCGAGATACTTTTAACACTCGATCCATCGCTCTTGCGGATAAGCCTAGCTTCCTAATTGCCCCTTCTAACAGATTACGACTGGCATCATCTAAAATACAGAACTCTCTAAGGTGATGCGATCGCATTTCCGCATTACAGCTAATTCCTGGTTCACCCTCAAAACGTATTTCAGCCAGCTTACGGGCAGCAACAACTCTTTTTCTAACTATTGCCGAATCTTCGCCTGTAGTTTGTCTGGTCATTTCTTCGGGTTTAAGACGGTTTGCTGCTACCTGAAGATCGATCCTGTCCATTAAAGGACCAGATAGCTTTGCCCAGTAATTTTCTCTTTGATGAGAGGAACAGGTGCAGTGCTGAATCGGATCGCCAAAATAACCACAGGGACAGGGATTTGTGCTAGCAACCAAGGTGAATTGAGCAGGAAAAATTACCGACTGACGAGTACGGGAAATGGTCACCTGTCCATCTTCTAGAGGCTGGCGCAGATATTCTAAAACGTTGCGCTTAAATTCAGTTAATTCGTCCAGAAAAAGTATGCCTTTGTGAGCCAGAGATATTTCTCCAGGACGGGGATAAGTACCACCTCCAACCAATGATGGGCCTGAAGCTGAATGATGAGGACTACGAAATGGTCTTTCGGTAACCAGTTCACCGCAATCTTTAAGCAGTCCAGCAACGGAATGGATCTGAGAAACTTCTAAAGCTTCATCAAAGGAAAGGTTTGGTAAAATTCCTGGAAGACGCTGGGCTAGCATGGTTTTACCGCTCCCTGGAGGCCCGATTAAGATTAAGTTGTGTCCCCCTGCGGCGGCGATCTCTAAAGCGCGTCGAGCTTGGATTTGCCCTTTAACCTCTTTAAGGTTGGGAATGTGATGGAGCGATCGCTTTTTGGCTAAAGGATTTTCAGCAATTACTGGCTGATGTTTATCTGGCTGGTTAAGAAAGTCGGCAACCTGTCTTAGATTGGCAAATCCATAAACCTTAATATCATTAACAACTGCTGCTTCTCGGGCATTTCCCACGGGCAAAATAAGTCCTGCAATACCCATTTTTGAGGCTGCCGCAGCGATCGGTAAAACGCCAGAAACGGCTCTTAATGTACCGTCAAGGGAAACTTCACCGTAGAAGAGGTAATCTCCCAACAATTGAGGATCGACTTGTTCTGATGCCGCTAGAATGCCAACACTGATTGGCAAATCAAAGCAAGGTCCTTCTTTGCGTAGATCCGCAGGTGTTAAATTGATGACAATCTTACGCACGGGGAAAGCAAAATTGGCATTTTTTAAAGCAGCTTTAACTCTTTCTCTAGATTCCTGAATTGCCACATCGGGTAGCCCCACGACGATGATTTTTGGCAATCCCCCTGAAACATCAACTTCCACGCCCACCTTGATAGCATCAATACCAGCGATCGCTGCGCTCCAAACCCTTGCTAACATGAATTAACAATTTATTTTGTTTCTTCCAGCCTAGGTCGTAAATAGAGAATTGTCGAACCGCAATTTTACTAGTTTCACTAACTTTTAAAATTTTATTAGTTAATCTAGTAATTGAGTATGAATTAATTAATTTGACACC
Organism: Cyanobacteriota bacterium; assembly: GCA_039796815.1. Taxonomy (GTDB): domain Bacteria; phylum Cyanobacteriota; class Cyanobacteriia; order Cyanobacteriales; family Xenococcaceae; genus Waterburya. The sequence continues at coordinate 1,729 of JBDKJC010000556.1, forward strand.
AAAGAGTAAAGTCTCAACTAAAATAACCTTTATAAGGAGACTTTAATTCCAGCTTAGATCTTGACGTATTCTCATACAAGCAATAATTTTATTAGTATTGATACATTAAATCTACTTCAGGGAACAATAAAAAGCTTAATTTAAGCTAATTTATGCTATTTGAGCTTTGTTACTATATAGCCTTATTTTTTTCGTAAATTATGAATAAATCTTTATTTTTTCTTTCTTAGATTCTCACTATTCAAGTTTCCTTATGAGCAAAATTCTGGATTAAAGATTAGTTTTCAATGTTAATTAGAACAATATGAATACCAATTATCATCAAAATCAAAAAATGGATTTAGAGCAGGTACACCATATATTATTAATTGAAGATCCATCTTTTGTTAGAGAAATTGAGCTTGATGCTACTACCTATTCTATTGGTCGTCATTCTAGTAATGATATTGTTCTTTCATGTCAGAAAACTTCTCGCAATCATGGAACTATACTTAGGAGAACCGACCTTAAAACTAATCAATGTTCCTATTGGATTTTAGATGGAGATCTGCAAGGCAATAGGAGTCGCAATGGTATTTATATTAATGGTAAAAAAGCTTTAGTTCATGAATTGCAGTCTGGAGATGTAATACATTTTAGCGGAGATGCATCAGTCAGCTATAAAATCTCCACTGAGCCACTCAAGAATGCTGCGCTATCAGAGGAAGAGGAAGAAGATTTAGCACTTATCTCTCCTGTACCCGATCCAGCAGTCCAGCAAGATATCTCGGTCAATAAAGAAACAGTTGTATCCTTAGATGTATCTTCAGAGCAAAAAACGCCGTTAAAAACTGAAACACCTGTCGATAATTCTCTACAACTTACATTAGCTGAGTTAAGCCCTCAACCAATAATTGAGAGCGATCTTTATGGCAATATTACCTATATTAATTCAGCTGGAATAATTAACTTTCAGGATATTTACCATCGCAAATTAAATCATCCCTTACTAGCTAACTTGGTGACTGAATATCATCAGAAAAATGACAATATAATTAATCGTGAAGTTACTATTAATCATTCAACTTTTCAGCAGACAGCTTATTATCTGCCAGAGAAAAGAGTTATTCGCAGCTATTTAACTAATATTAGTCAACAAAAGTTATTAGAGCAAGAATTACAGCAAGTTAAAACTTTTTATAGTCGTATTAGCGAGCAAATTCATGAAAGTATTATTCTAGTTGAATCTGCTACCAAACAAATTATTGAAGCTAATCCTGCTTCTAGTAAAATTCTCGGATATTCTACTGCCGAATTATTGCAAATGAATATCTATGAATTAGTCGATAAATCAGACAAATTTGCTTTAGTAATTAAAAGTATAATTGCGGAAAATAATAGTTTTGAAGGAGAATACTACTTACGTCATAAAGACGGCAACTTAATTCCCGCTCAGGTTCAAATAAGTATTGCCAAATTTGAATCACAAGAAAGTATTTGTTTGATTATTCGTAGTTCAGAATTAAAAACAACCGTAAATACTATCGAACAAGTAACGAACGAATTATTTAAAAGAGAGTTATTTAATCAACAGCTATTAACAGCGATCGCCAATGCTAAAAGAAGTCAAAAATTATTAGCTATCTTATTCTGTAAACTAGATTTTCTACCCAATATAAACGCTAGTATTGGTGAAGAAAACTACGAAAAATTACTTTTAGCTTTAGAAAAAAGATTAGACACTTGTTTACGAGCAGGAGATACGGTAGTTCGTTGGCAGGAAGATAAATTTGCCTTGCTACTATCACACGTTAGTGATATTGAAGAAGTAACTAAAATTGCCC
>JBDKJC010000557.1:0-3547 GCA_039796815.1 Cyanobacteriota bacterium
AGAAACAGCCTATCCTCGTCTAAAAAATTATGTCACATCGCGAGAGCTAACTGAGATTTATACTCCTACTCAACAAGAACTTGCTCTAGCAAGTCGATATACTAAAAAAGGAGCAACCTTATTAGGATTTCTCGTCAAACTCAAAACCTTTCAAAGGTTGGGTTATTTTGTAGGCTCTGAAGCTGTTCCTGCGAGTATCATCTCTCACATTATTCAATGCGCTCAACTGTCGGTAAACCGCTCTTGTTTGACTAGTTATGAGCAATCTAAAACCAAAAAACGACACATTGCTTTGATTCGAGAATTTTTGTCTATCCAACCTTATGGAGTAAAAGCTAGAAAAATAGTTATTAGATCGATGGGTCAAGCTGCTTTGACTAAAAACGATTTAGCAGACCTAATCAATGTTGCCATTGAAGAATTAGTTCATCATCGTTACGAACTCCCTGTCTTCAACACTTTAGTCAGGGCAGCTAAAAGAGTCAGAGGGACTGTAGACAGAGCTTTTAGGAGGCAAGTCAGACAAAACCTTAACAATGAAGACTGCCAAAGATTGGATTCATTATTTACAACTACCGAATCCAATTTTCCAACTCCCTGGCTCGAACTCAAACAAGACCCAGGTAAACCCATACTTAAAAATCTTAAAGCATTAGTCTGGCGACTGAAATGGTTATCCCAACTTAATATTTATCAAAATGCTCTGTCCCATATTCCCAATGTTAAACTCAAACATTTTGCAACAGAAGCAATGAGTTTAGATGCAGCCAGAATGAAAGAGTTAGAACCCAACAAACGTTACACTCTAGCTGCTGCTTTAATAGCTACTCAATCGGCACGTACTTTAGACGATCTCGCATCCATGTTTATTAGGCGGATGCAGAAAATTCATGTTCGAGCCAAAGAAGCACTAGACAAATATCGAGAAGAATATCAGGCTCGAACCGATAAATTAATTACTACCCTCAGAGATGTGGTTGTGGCTTACTCTAGTAAAGGAGAAGTAAGTCAGAGATTTAATGAAATAGAGAAAACTATTGGAGAAAACCCTGAGCAGTTACAGGAAGAGTGCGAAGCTCACATGGCTTATGCTGGTAATAACTATTATCCTTTTCTTTGGCGTTTTTACCGTTCACACCGAGCAATCTTATTTCAGATTCTCAAACAGGTTCAACTGCGTTCGACGACACAAGATAAATCCATTGAGGCAAGCATTCAATTTTTAATCGACCATCAGGGGAGTCGCTCTGATTGGTTAGATGTAGTTAAAATCGAAGAAAATCAAGCAGTCCAACTGCTTGATTTAGACTGGATTCCTAACAAATGGTGGCAGTTAATCACCAATCAAAAAAATAAGAAATCTTATCCAGACTCCATCAATCGCAGATATTTTGAAATGTGTGTTTTTTCCCAGGTGATGTGGGAATTAAAGTCGGGAGATTTATATGTAGAAGATAGTGATGCTTTTGCCGATTATCGCACTCAACAGATTGAATGGGCGGAATATGAAGCTAATATCGATGATTTTGGCAAATTGGTAGATTTACCAGTAAGACCCAAGGCTTTTGTTACTCATGTCAAAAATTGGCTTTTGGATATAACTCAAAAAACCGACCAGTCTTTTCCTAATAATCATTCCGTCCGTTTAGAACAGGGTAGACCAGTAATTACAAGAGCAAAAAAGAAAGTTGATTCAATAAAGTTAGCCCAGATTGAATCATTGATTGCCGAACGGATTAAGCCAGTAAATTTGTTAGATATCCTCACTGATACGGAATTATGGCTCAACTGGACTCAATATTTTCGTCTGTTGTCGGGACATGACTCGAAAATAGAGGATTCGGTTAGTCGTTATTTAGCTGCTACTTTCTGTTATGGGTGTAATCTGGGGTCAAGCCAAACAGCTAATTCTTTGAGTAACTTTGATCGCAAACAAATAGCTTATGTCAATCAACGCCACATTGGTTTATCGTCTTTGGAAAAAGCAATTTATCGGGTTATAAATGCTTATAATCAGTTTTCTCTGCCCAAGTTTTGGGGTTCGGGTCAACGAGCTTCTGCTGACGGGACTAAATGGGATATTTACGAGCAGAATCTTTTAGCTGAGTACCATATCCGCTATGGTGGTTATGGAGGTATTGGTTACTATCATGTTAGCGATACCTATATCGCTTTGTTTTCTCATTTTATTCCCTGTGGTGTTTGGGAAGCAGTCTATATCTTGGATGGACTCCTGAAAAATACTTCAGATATTCAACCAGATACAATTCATGCTGACACTCAAGGACAAAGCACTCCTGTATTTGCTTTGGCTTATTTGTTGGGAATTAAATTAATGCCGAGAATTCGCTCTTGGCAGGATTTAACTTTGTGTCGTCCCGATAAACAGATTCATTATGACCACATTGACGAGTTATTCACTGATGTCATTGATTGGAAACTAATTGAGACCCATCTACCCGATATGCTGCGAGTGGTTTTATCTATCAAGGCTGGCAAGTTTACTGCTTCAACTATTTTGAGAAAATTAGGAACATACAGTCGTAAAAATAGACTATATCAAGCTTTTAGTGAATTGGGAAGAGCTATTAGGACTGGTTTTCTAATGGAATATTTGGGCAGCCAAGAATTACGCTCCTCCATTCAGGGAGCTTTGAATAAAAGTGAAGCGTTTAATGGTTTTACTAAATGGGTTGGTTTTGGCAATGCGGGAATCATTCAGAATAATAATCGAGATGAACAGCGTAAAATCATTAAATACAATCATTTAGTTTCCAATTGTTTAATTTTCTACAATGTCTTTGAGATTAGCCGAATCTTACAGGAGTATATTCAAGCAGGGAATACGATTGAAAAAGAAATTCTTGGTGCATTGAGTCCTTATCTGACCAAGCATATTAATCGTTTTGGTAGCTACAGTCTCGATCTGAATCGAGAACCTCCAGCGTTGAATTTTGGATTCTCCTTGATTCCCAGTTGATTAAACTCAATCATGACAAAGGTTTAGTGGCGATCTGACCCTTTAATTCACGAATCGTTGCCACCCCCCGTCTTGATTCCCAATCTGTCTCCTGCAAGGCTTGCGCCTCCAATTCCTGCGAAAAGATCGAGCATTCTAAGCATTCACTTTCGTTATCTTTAGATTGTTTAGATTGTTTGTCTTTGGGAGTATTCATGATGACTACTCCTCCACTGCTGGCGGTGATTCTACCCCTATAATTTGCCCCCATTCATCCGTTATCAATTCATAGTTACTATGCCAAAGCTGAGGCATAATCTGTGCCTTTAAAATCGGATCTTGAAGATAGTTATTAATCTCAGCAACAGACATCAGACTAATATGGGTTTTTCGTGGTCTTTGTTGCCGTGACTCGATTTCGGCTTCAAATTTAGACACTTTGGGCATAGCCTTTGCAAAACCCTTAACTCCCCTAGCAGCTAAAATTTCCCTCATAGTTGGTTGAGGTTCTGGTTCTGGTTCTGGTTCATCCGTCCAGGGGTCTGAAGCAGGGGAGGCAGGGGAGGCAGAGGGGGCAGAGGGGGCAGG